>JBBRKX010000391.1:0-5620 GCA_038231675.1 Chthonomonadales bacterium
GAACGTCGGACACATGGCAAGCATCATGGTCTCGCCATGGCCTCTGTCGAAGCGCATGAGGCAGCATCGAGAGAGGACGCCGATGCGGAAGCGCACCCGAAGCAGATCGTCAAGAATCTGCCGGGTGGACGGAAGCTCTTTATCCCGACCAAGCGTCTGGTAAAGCGAGGCGCGGAGCATGAAGAAAACGGAATAGGCGAGGCCACAAACAGTATCGCCTCGTACCTGTATTGGCTGCGCATTCGTGCCTATCCCAATGATCGTCTCGATTGGAGCGTTTACAACAAAGCCATGGCATGGCGGGATAGGATGCCTTCCGCGCAGACCGTGACGGGCGTGGCAAAGCCGAATGTCGGCATGCCCACCTTACCGCCTACCTTCCCAGGCAATGGATCCCACCCTGGCAAAGGTCGTGTGAATCCCGTAGGCCCGAGAGACCTCGGGCAACAGGATCGTTTTGGCGCTTTCGAAGTCGGGCCATTGGCTTCCAACTCCAATCTTAATACCGCTCGGCCGCGGGCCACGGGCACGCCGACCCCTTTATGGCAAACCGTGGGTCCCACCAACTGTTTAGATTTTAATTACGATTTTGTCACGGGCCGCATGAACGCGATCACATATGATCCTGTGCATAACAACGTTATGTATGCGGGGGCAGCTTCCGGTGGCGTATGGAAAACTGCGGATTCAGGCGCAACATGGTTTCCGTTGACCGACACGCAGCCCAGCCTTGGGATCAGCAGCCTCGCAGTGGCTCCAACCAATACCAATGATGTTTATGCCGGCACGGGCGATACGGATGGGGGCGACGCTCCGGCTTTTGGACTGTTGAAGAGCACCGACGCCGGTTTGAACTGGACCGTTGTGGGAGCGACTGTCTTCGGAACGAACCCTATCCATAAGGTGCTGGTGGATCCGACAAACGCCGCTACCGTCTTCGCGATTGCTGGTGGCACCGTCTATCGCAATACACAAGGCGGAGCAGATGGAACCACCAACGGAGCCAACAATTGGAGCCCTGTAGTAAGCGACGGCGGCACCTTTCGGAATATCGTGTACAACCATGAAAATGGAATCAATGTACAGGGCGGCCCAGGGCTCAATGGTCAGTTTTCCTTACTTTATGCCATGAGCACCGGCGGGCTTCACCGTTCCTATAATAACGGGGATACCTGGCAAACTATCCCATGCCCTGCTACCGGACGCGTGGATATAGCCACTTCCCCTGTAGACGGGAATGTGGTTTACGCCATCGGCGATGGAAACAAGTCGATTTATCGTGGCCTGCGGATCCCCCCGACAGTGGGTGGCGTGCCGGATTATAATGATCCCGCAAACGACACTTATCTATGGACGTTGCTCGCACCGATTCCAGAGCCGCCGGGCTTCAATGCGTGGGGCCAGAGTTTTTACGACTTCTTTATACACTGCTCCTATCTGACGGAGCCGGCCACCGGGCGAAAGCGAGACGTGATCTATGTCGGCCTCAAAGATTTGTACACCTCTCTGGACAACGGGAGAAGCTGGCTTAATTCCGGTGGATATGGCACCGCGCTCCATCCCGATATGCACACGATGGTGTTCAACCCGACGGAGCCGAACGAAAGCATCGTAGGCTGCGATGGCGGGGTTTATAAACTGGACTTCCAGCCCCCTGCGGGGCGACCTTACCCCAGATTCCTGTCTACGTCGCTAAATCGTAATCTGAATGTGATACAGTTCTACCACGGCGCATGGAGTTCAACGGACCCGACGAACATGGTGGGTGGAGCTCAGGACAATGGCGGCCCATTCACAAACCCCAGCCTGATCGCGGCCTTTAATACAAAGCCTTTCTGGTTAGTACTTGGCCTGGGGGACGGCTTTGGCTGTGCGATCAATCCCAAGAATGACAGCACGCAGTACGACACTTCCTATGAAACGGTCGTGGGTCGCCAGTTGGGGCTCGTTTTACTCAGTGATGACAAGTGGAACAATCAATTCGATATTACGCCCGGCGACTTTTCCGACTATCTTACGTTCGATACCCCTTTCGGCATCAATGGCGCAAACCCGGACTTTGCTTATACCGGGACTACCTTCCTGTATCGCTACCAGCACAGTGCCGGAACGTGGATCAAATTGAATCAAGAGTTGACCAATCCGGTAGCAAAAAATAGTTTTCGGTCTATAACTCGGATCGTCACTTCACCGACCGACCAGAACTACATATATGTCGGAACGTTCGACGGCAAACTCTGGTACTCCCCGTTCGGTGGAGATTTCGAAGGGACCCGAAGCACGCAGCCGTTCAACGAGATAGACAACTTCACCGACTATAACTTTAAGGCGACTCAGCCTCCTGTTTTAGGTATCCAGGTGAGCCCGACGAACCCTAAGAAGATCTATGTGACCCTGGGCGGTTCAGGGATGCCCCATGTCTGGCGGTGTGATGATGTGACGGTGCCGGCCGTCATCAATGGGGTCAGGCAGAATCGGCCGGTCTGGGTGGACATCAGCGGGGATACGATCGTAACGCCTACGAACGGGCCCAAGTCGATTATTCCGGGCTTGCCCAATATCGTAACGAACACCGTCGCGATTATCAATGGCTCCAACGAACAGCAGCTTTTCGTTGGCACGGACATTGGCGTATTCAACACGGTCGATGGCGGTCTCCACTGGTCCAATGCCACAAACCCGTTAGGTCTTCCCAACGTACGGGTGACGGATCTGGTCTCTACTCCGCTGACCGGCTTACTGAATGCCTCGACGTACGGACGTGGCATGTGGCAGATCGCTGTCAATCCCGCCACGCCGGCCCCGGCGCCCGGCCCGATCGTTTTCAACCAGCCACTGATGCTCCAGGGGTTCCGAGGCGACAAGTCCCGACTGGTCGCAAACGTGAACTTCTATTCAGCCGGCACTTTGGTGACGACTAAAATCATACCGCTTACCGCCGCCGGCGTCATTTCGACGAATCTTGTTCAGCAGGGAAGCTACGACCTCCTTGTCCGCGTCGGGATGCTGGATCGGCTTGGGAACTTTGTGCCCCAGCGGTTCCTATCTAAGAAGGTGCTGGGCGCTCTTACGGGAACGAATGTGAATGCTCCCGCGATCGTGCTGAATGGCGACGCGAATTCGGACAATACCGTCACTCAGGTGGATCTCAACCTGATTCAAGGAGACTATGGGTACATGGTTCTCGGCCAGTATGACCCCAAGGCCAGCGAGGATCTTGACGGGAATGGTATAATCACAGTCAATGATTACAACCTGGCGGTCGCCAACCTGGGCGCTATTGGGGATGTCTATCCCTAACCCGCCTGGTCGTTGTGACTACGATAGGAACGCAAAAAAGAGCGCCGGAATGTTTCCAAGCATTCCGGCGCTCTTTTACCATGTGTCTCGATGTTCCGCTAGAAAAGCGTAAGACGCGGCATGCGTTTTGCTTCGATCACCTTCCTGCGCGCACTGGCGATGTCCTCCACCAGCAACCTCCGGGAGGCTTCATACGCCTCTCCCTCCTGCCGAAGTATGTAGGCAGGGTGCAACGCCGCCATTGCATGCGGGGCATACCGCGATTCGAACCATTGACCGCGCTCCTGCGTGATCCGAAATCCCTTCCGAATAATGGTGTTCGCGGAAGGCCCCCCGAGGCAAAGGATGACCAGAGGCTGCACTATCCTCACCGTTTGTTCCAGCCAGGGAGAGCACGCCTGGATCTCATCCGGAGTGGGCGGGCGGTTCTTGATGCGCCCGGCTTCCAGGGCGCAGGCGCGACAGCGGATTACGTTACAAATATAAATGTGCTTCCGCGTGATGCCGTTTTCCCGCAAGCACTGATCGAGCAGTACTCCCGCTCGCCCGATAAACGGGCGCCCGGTCGCATCTTCGTTCTGGCCTGGCCCTTCTCCGATGAGCATCAGAGGCGCTTCCGGGTTGCCTTCTCCAAAAACGACGTGCGTGCGGGTACGCGCGAGACCGCAGGCGACACATACCGAAGCACGCTCCGCGAGAGCAGCGAGGCGCTCCGAAACGGAAGCCTCTCCGGTCTTGGCACCGCTCAGGGAAGCGGCTTCGTTGAGATCCGATCCGGCCTGCTCAGGAGACATGGGGTCGTTTCGCTCGTTCATTCCAGGAAATATCCTCAGCGCTTCGATGCCTGGTTGGTCACCTCGCCCTCCAGCGCGGCTGGCAGCGCCACATGCAACCGCTCGTATACGACCTTTAAACTTTCCGGTATCACACGTACATCCGCCAGCACAGGCATAAAATTTGTATCTCCGTTCCAGCGGGGTACTATATGCCAGTGAAGATGGTCCGCGATCCCGGCGCCGGCCACCCGCCCCATATTGACTCCGAGGTTAAATCCGTCCGGACGAAATGCGAGAGTCAACATCCGGTTCGCCACCCGGGTCAACCGCATCACATCCAGCATCTCCTCATCGGAATAATCCTCGAGGCTCGCGGTATGCCGATAGGGAACGATCATCAAATGCCCGTTGCTATAGGGAAACGCATTCAGTATGATATACGCATGGCTTCCGCGATGAACGATGTGATTCTCCGCATCGTGCGCTTCTCCAAGCGCCGGAAAGTCACAAAAGATACATCCCTGCGCTTTATCTGCGGCCTCGATGTACTTCAACCGCCACGGAGCCCACAACTGTTCTGTCATCGGAACTGTTCCCTTCCCTGCTCTATCGCATCCTGGTGAACATGCATCGTGCATCGCTTAAGTGTCATCATACAACAAATTTCAGGACAGAATCAAATACCACTGTATGAAGGGGAAAACAAGTTGCAAGTAGACAGTATTGAATTACGTGGCGAGCGGGTGCGCCTTCTTCCGCTGGAGCCTCACCATGCGCGCGCGTTATACGAAGCGGGACGGTATCCGGTGATTTGGAACTATATGCCCGCCAGGATGAACACCCTCGCGGACATGGAGCGTTTCGTTGCGGACGCGCTCAAGCAAAAGGCGGCAGGTCACGAAATCCCATTCGTGATCGAGGACACCGAAAATAACCGGCTTGTCGGGAGCACGCGCTATTGCGATATACAGCCGGCGCATCGCAACCTGGAAATCGGTTGGACCTGGTTGACTCCCGATGTATGGCGCACCCGGGTGAATACGGAATGCAAGTTTTTGCTTTTGCGCCATGCATTCGAGACGCTTGGAGCCGTTCGCGTGTGCTTGAAGACCGATAACCGGAACGTGCGGTCCCAACAGGCGATCGAACGGCTTGGCGGCGTCAGGGAGGGCGTGCTCAGGCGACATCGCATTCTCCCAGATGGTTTCATACGCGATTCCGTTTATTTCAGCATCGTCGATGCCGAATGGCCTGCCGTAAAGGACAGGCTGGAAATGCTGCTGCACGAAAGCTCATAAATGTGAAAATATGTATTTGGGATAGAGGAAGCTCATGGAGCCGATGTCGGACAACAGGGCAGGAATACCAGAGCGGTGTCCCGAACAACACCGTATCAACCCATTTTTCCATGAGGGAGTTTTTATGCTAAGTGTTGGGGACAAAGCGCCGGATTTCAGCCTGCTCGATCAGGATGGGCAGCCGGTGACGCTTGAGAGTCTGCGCGGCAAAACCGTGGTCGTCTACTTTTATCCGAAAGCCGATAC
>JBBRKX010000392.1:0-5616 GCA_038231675.1 Chthonomonadales bacterium
ATCGGATGCTTTCCATCGGGATAGGTCACGCTTTCCCCCTACTTTCCTCGCTGCTGGGAACAAACTGAGCCGTTTCTTGGTACAATGGAGTGACGCGCGAGAGTCTGGCCTCGTAGGACGCCTTCCCCGAAGCGAAATATAACCGGTGCGCACCGCTCTCCGCGATCATTATAGCAAATCCCCCCTGCCGACACAAGGCCTAATTTGCGCATGAGGATGCGAAAACCCTCCGCGCCTGTTCCGTCTTTCACCCGCCGTCGAAAATAGCGGCGAAGCCACGAACTTCCGGATCAAGCCGTGTCCCACGGATCCCCGGTAAACGATAGTCTACTGATAGGTCGGTTTCGAAAGGAGCGCCATGCCATGCCCATTCAAAGTTCAGTTCGCCATTGGTCCGCGTTTGCCGGGCTGACCGGCGTGCTGGTTGCCGCTGTTTCCGGATGTGGAGGCGGCGGAGGCGGCACGCCTGCCCCCGGCGGAGGTGGCGCTCGAGATGCCTGTCTCGCAAACACGCCCACGGGCCATGCGCGCTGGACCGTCCTCATCTATATGGATGCCGCCAACAACCTGCAGCCGTTCAGCCTGCAAAACGTATCGCAGCTTGCCTCCGTGGGATCGGACGCGAACGTGAATATCGTCCTGCAGTGGAAGCAGACAAGCGCGAGCGAGATCAAAAACCGCAACGGTTCCGTAACCCCCTCTTTCATCGGCACGCGCAGGTACTTCCTCCGACAGCATAACCAGACGGACGTCACCAGTATTGCTATTCCGAATGGCACGGATGGCGCGCCGGCGCTCGCCGCGGACCGTCTGGCGGATCCCGCCACAAATAACTCCTCGCATCAGGCGGACATGGGAGACTACCGCACGCTCGCGGATTTCGTTCAATGGGGGACCCGGACGTATCCGGCGGATCACATCGCTGTGGTGATCTGGGACCATGGCTCAGGCTGGCAGCCGGTTTATCGCGCGGTCAATGCGCTCAACTCTTCGTCGTCACGTCCCCGCGCGGTGGCCCAGGACGATAATACCAATAATGAGATCGAAACCCAGCAGTTGCCGCTCGGTTTTCTGGGCGCATCTCAAAAGGTCGACGTGTTGATCTTCGACGCCTCGCTTGAACAGATGACGGAAGTCGCGTACCAGATGCGCAACTCGGCGCGCGTGATGATCGGGTCGGAAGACAGCCCTCCCGGCGCCGGATACCCCTACGACAAATGGATCACCGGCCTGAAGGCAAGCGGTAAGAACCCGTGCGATCTTGGCAACACGATCATTCAGACCTTCGTCAGCAACTACACCACGCAAACGGACGTCACACAGTCGATCCTGGATCTCTCCAAAATGCAAAACGTGGCGACGAACCTCGATCTACTCGGTCAGTCTCTCTACGTTCACCGCATCGATCAGGCCACCGTGATCGCCAACGCAAGGAAAAACGATAGTCCGGAATACGCCGTCGCGGAAAATTATGCCGGCTATCGTGATATCGCCACCTTCGCGGCGAACGTGCGCGACACGACCAACCAGGCGAGCCTGAAGCAAGCGGCGACGAACCTCGTGACCGCGCTGACCGACTCGACCAACGGGGCAATCATCGAAGCCGCGCACGGCTCCTCGCAGGCCGGATCGCAGGGTCTATCCATCTACATCCCCAGTCCCGCGGAAGGATACGACAGCCGCTACGATACGGATCCAAATTATGGTCCGCTTGCACTCGCCCAGGCAGCGCCCAACTGGGTACAGTTTCTGAAGGACCAGACTCAGTAGGACCCTATCCCCCAGCCCCTTCCCCACGGGGAAGGGGTGACCCGAGTCTTCGCCTATCCCCTCTCCCGTTCCGGGCAGGGAAGGGGCCGGGGGATAGGAAGTTACCCCTGGAGTTCGCGCAGGTACGCGATGGCTTCCTCCATCGTTTTCGCGCCGAGGTCGCCTTCGCCGCGTCGGCGTATGCTGACCGTTCCATTCTCCACGTCACGGTCGCCGAGCACCAGCATGACGGGCACTTTCTGCATCTCGGCTTCCCGTATTCGTTTCCCCATCTTCTCATTGCGACTGTCCGCCGCCACCCGGAAACCGGCGTCACGGATCTTGACGAGCACGTTCTCACTGTAGGCATGATGCCGGTCCGCGATCGGGATGATCGACACCTGTTGCGGGGCCATCCAGAACGGGAATGCGCCCGCATAGTGCTCGACAAGCAGGCCGATCATGCGATCCAGTGAGCCGAACGGGGCGCGGTGGATCATGATGGGGCGATGCTTTGCGCCGTCCTCTCCGACATACTCCAGTTCAAATCGCTCCGGAAGATTGTAGTCGACCTGCACCGTGCCCATCTGCCACTCGCGCTTGAGGGCGTCACGCACGAGCAGATCGAGCTTCGGCCCATAGAACGCCGCGTCGCCTTCGGAGATCTCGTACTCCATGCCGAGCTCTTCCACTGCGCGAATGATCGCCTCCTGCGCCGCAGCCCAGTTTTCATCGGAGCCGATGTACTTGTCATCTTTGGGATCCCGGACCCCGACGCGCACGCGATAGTCTTCCAGACCCAGGCGTTTCAGCGTAAAGAGCATGAGATCGACCACGCTCTTGAACTCCGCGCCGAGTTGGTCCGGCGTCACGAACAGATGCGAATCATCCTGTGTAAATCCTCGGACGCGCAGCATCCCCGTCAGCTCGCCGGACTGCTCGTAGCGATAGACCGTGCCGAACTCCGCCAGGCGCAGCGGCAGATCCCGATAGGAGCGCAGGTCGCTGGCGTAGATCATGATATGGTGCGGGCAGTTCATCGGCTTGAGCATGTAGCTCTCGCCCTCTTCCGAATCGACCATCAAGGGAAAGATCTTGGAGCGATACGTCTTCAAATGCCCGCTCTTCTCGTATAGCCGCGTGCTGCCGATATGCGGCGTCACGACCGGCTGGTAACCGCGCTTAAGCTGCTCGGCCTTCATAAACTGTTCCAGTGTATCGCGCAGGGTCGCGCCTTTCGGCAGCCAGAGCGGCAGACCGGGACCAACATCGTGGGAAAACATAAAGAGCCCGAGCTCTCGGCCGAGCACGCGATGATCCCGCTTCTTCGCCTCTTCCAGGCGCGTGATGTAGTCTTCCAGGTCTTGCTTGGAGAACCACGCCGTGCCATAGATCCGGGTCAGCATCTTGTTCTTTTCGCTGCCGCGCCAATAAGCGCCCGCCGTGTGCAGCAGCTTGAAGTGTTTCATCTCCCCCGTGCCGGCCAGATGCGGTCCCCGGCAGAGGTCGATCCAATCGCCCTGACGGTAAAAGGAGATCACTTCGCCTTCGGGCAGATCGTCGATGAGTTCCACCTTGTACGGCTGGTCTTGAGAGACCTCGAACTCCCGTGCCAGCTCGCGCGGCATCTCTTCTCGCACGATGGCCAGCTTGCGGTTGGATAACTCCCGCATCTTCTGCTCGATGCGGGGCAGATGCTCTTCGCGGATCGGCTCGGGCAGATCGAAATCGTAGTAGAAGCCGTCCTCGATGGGCGGCCCGATGGCATATTTCACGCCCGGAAAAAGCTCTCCGACAGCCTGCGCCATCAGGTGCGCCGTGCTATGGCGCAGATCATAAAGTGCGTCGTGCTTTACTTCGCTCAAGGTCTTCTCCTATCGCCCCATGACCGGCACGGGGCACATAAAAAAGCCACTTCCATCCGATGGGATTGGGAAGTGGCGTTGGTTGCGAAAAACGTCTACGGAAGCGGGATCTAGATCAATCGCGACATACCGGGGGACGCAACAGAACGCCGCCCGGCGTGGTATCAACCAACGCTGGCGGAGCCTCCTGAACCGGTGCATTGTACGCGCCAAAGGTTATCATTCCGCGATCGATCCCCTTCTGTATGGTGACTATTATAGCCCTTTCGGTCTGCCTTGTCAAGATTTCAGCCACCCGGCCTCCTCTGAATATGGGAAGGGAAGGAACGCCCTGTCGTTAAGGTAAACTAACCTCGGGGACGCCGGAGCGTAAGGGTAACCGGCGAATGCGTACCGACGCGCCCTTAAAGGTCCCACCAACGTGACTTCCACCGCGAGTTATTGGGGAGCGATGACGCTCTTCGCCGAGCTTTTCCTTGGGGCGCTCGTCCGATGGGCGCGCACTCCGCAGACCCATCCGGACCATGCGGCCCGCGGTTATATGGTGCGTCTGCTTGCCCTGCTGCTCGTCGGCATAGGCGGATCCGCAATGCGCGACCAGTACTTGCCGGACTCGCCCTGGTTCTGGATTCTCGGCGTCCTTCTGATCCCCGTTGCGGGCGCGGCCGCATACATCGCCTTGCGCCTTTTCAGGACCTACCGGGGTTCCCAGTCTTCTTCCGGACCGCGAGTCGGTCGCCGATGATTTCATCAACGCAATCGCCGTCCGCGCTTCATGATTCCGGTGAGGCCGCGGCGCGTGGCATTACCGGCCGGCGCTTTGTTTTCTTCGCCTGCCTGATCGTTTTGTTTTCCACGCTGCTGCAGTGGGGAGCGCTGAAAAGCGGTGAAGTGATCGACGATCACATTTTGCTTCACGATCCCGTGTTACGGGGCTGCGGCTCCCGTCCGATCGACTGTTTTCGGCATCCCTTATTCCTATACTACTACCGGCCGGTCATGTCCGCGTCCTTTTCCATCGCCGGGGATCTCCATGGGCCTAACCCGCTGTATGCCCACCTCGACAACCTCGTGCTGCATGCTCTGGTGGCAGGGCTCGCTTTCTGGTTCTTCCGACTCCTCCTCGTCGAGGCGAGGCCCGCTCTACTGGCCGGCGGGGTGTTCGCGCTGCATCCGCTTCAGGTGGGCGCGACCACTTTTATCGGGGGACGCACGGATCCGCTGGCGCTGTTCTTTGTCTTTGTGTTCGCGGTGGGCCTGATGAAGCAGGGCGAACCGGCCAGCCGTGGTTACGGCCGGATCTGGTGGCGCTTGCTCTCGGTCGCGGCTTTTACGTTCGCGACGCTCACGAAAGAGCAGTGCGCTGCGTTGGTGGTGCTGGTTCCGCTGATCGCCGCCTGCGCTTCAGGCAAGAAGCGGGTCGCCGTGCGTCCCTGGATGCTGGTTTATCTGGCGCCCATTTTAGTCTATGGGGCGGCCGCCCTGCACATTCTGCCCCATGGCACGGTGGACAATCCGCACTGGAGCGCGGCGCTTCGTATCGATATGGTGGGGCGAACGCTCTGGTACTACGTCAAGCTCCTGATGTGGCCGACGGTCACCACGCTCCACCAATCCACGGTCGGGCAGTTTTTTCCGCAGCAAGTCCCCTTATTGATCCTTGCCTTTGTGATCGTGGGCATCTGGCTGGCTCTGCTGGCGGATCTATGGCGGGATCGCCGAATGCGCTTGCTGGCGCTCTGGGTGACGCTCACGCTTCTCCCCTGCCTGAACCTCATCCCGGTTCCGTCGCAGTACGTTTCCTCTTATCGCGGATACCTTCCCCTGGTGGGGATGGCGGGCCTTTTGGGCGCATGCCTGGATCGTCTCCCTGCTTTTCTAAAGGGCCGTCGCGCGGCGCCGCGCGTTGTGGCGGCCTGTATCGCGACCGGTTTTGCAGCGCTCGTCTCGGTTTCCCTGGCCGACGTTTTCGTCTGGAAGAACGACCTGACGCTGGAACAGG
>JBBRKX010000393.1:0-5612 GCA_038231675.1 Chthonomonadales bacterium
ATAAGCGCTACCGGATACGGGCCACCCTTCCAGGTCAGCGTTATCTTGTTATCCGCGGTCATTCGCACGGAAATAAGATCCGCGTTATGATGCTGGGCATTGGGATCGACGAACGTAGGAGCTGCCACCTTGTCGCGATAGGGAGTGTTCCCCGAGTCGCTGAAGCCGCCTGCGGTTCCGTTCTGGTAGGGCGCTGGGCCTTGCTGGGTAATCGGGGGCACGTTTCCGAACCCGCCAAATTGTGGGCCGAACGCATTTTGATACTGTCCTGCGGAGGGGTTGAAATAGAGCGGGGGGCCGTAATTATCATAGAAATAATACGGGTCTCCATAGGACGGATCCGCAAAGGAATATTGAGCGCCGAAACTTGTGAAATCGTAATATCCGGGATACCCGACGGATCCTCCATAAAATCCCGGGTTTGTATAGTATCCATTGTTGCTTCGGGTGGCATTCACGGAGTTGAAGTTATTGTTGAAGAACCCATTGCTGAATGCCCCGGAGGCATTGGAGTGGGGCGATAAATTGTTGCCGAGCGTTCCCGGGGCCGTATAGCCAAGCGCGCCGGGAACCTGGACGTTGATATTGGGCCCGGTCGAACGTGTCGATCGGGGCGCCGTGGGACTACGTGTCGTGGTGGTGCGTTGACAATAGGCGCCTGGCGCGGCCAGGGCAAAAGCGATCGCCGTTAACGTGACTTGTGAGAGTGTTCGCGCATACATTGTTACTGCCTCCAAGGGATAAGGCAAGGGCATTCATTTTATATTACCGCCCACGGATACCTGCCGCCGACCTCGATCCTGAATGAGGCCAACCCCTCTATCCCTCTATAATGTAGGGACTGATGAGGGCATCCCAAAGTTCCTGAAATTGTTCTTGAGCTTCCCAGGGACAGACCGAAAGGAGCGATCATGAGTTTGAGATCGACTGGGCATGGACTTCACTTGCTTGCCGCGTACCGGGCCCTCGCCCGGCAATTGGAAGAAGCGGAGGGGGTGGGGGTAAGAGGACGGGCGCCCGGCTCGGGGGGAAAGCAACTCACGCCTTTGCCGGATGCGCTTTGGGCCGAAATCGGGCCACGGCTGACGCGCATTCAGGAACTGGGGCAGGCGATCGCGCGCCGGCATGCGGAAGAAAGTATGCGCCAGGAGGAAGTCCGGCAGCCCCTGAGCGCCACGTTAAGATGGATGTCGCTTCTCCTGCGCCATTTGGAAGAGACGATCGAGGACCTGGATCCTGAGGTGATTTCACGCAAATTCGGCCCTTTCCAGGAGGAGGACGAACTGGAGCGTCTGAAAGCGGAAAGAGACGCGATGCGCCTGGAATTGGCCAATGCACAATCCGCTCTGGATACGTGGCGCGAAGCGCATACGAAAAGGTTGTGAGCACGCGCATTTCCAATCTCAAGGCTGGGTTGAATCGAACCGGCGGGCTTACTGGAAGCGTCATGAATGAAAAAATTTACGTTGTGAGGCTAAAATAGCCCTGAAGAGGTTGACATCGAATCGTCGGATGTGCTAATGTATGGCCGACTGGAAAAAGGAACGGGCGCATAATTAGGGAACAAGGGTACATTGGGGTGCGTCCCATACCCGGCGCCCAATCTTTACCCCGGTCAACACGATTTCCAATAAGAGATTTGCGAAGGTGAGTCTAGAGGCTCTTGTTCCGCATCGTTGCGGGCGCAGAGAAGCAGGATACAAGGAAACTCTTCTCCGGCGTTCGTTGTCGAAATGTGAACCGGAACCTATGTGACTTTCCTCCGTGGTCTTTATGCGGAAATCGGTACATCACATCCGGACTTCCTGGCTCAGATGCCTTTGGAAGTCCATGTCTAAACCGATTTACATCATGGAGGTTTCACGATGCGAAAGGCTATGCCCTATTTGGGCGCGGCTCTCTCCGTCCTGGCTCTGACATGGTCCACCGCCGGCAAGGCGCAGGAACCCTTTAAGGATGTTCCGCAGGACCATTGGGCATACCAGGCCGTCACCGATCTGCAGCAGAAAAAGATTCTGCTGGGCTACCCGGATGGCTACTTCCGAGGCAAGCGAACCCTCACCCGCTACGAATTCGCCGTAGCCCTGGAGCGCGCTCTCCAGAACCTTCCCGGTGGTGGCGTGGGCAAGACGGGCGATACCGGTCCCGCAGGTCCCGCTGGTGCTCAGGGCGCTCAGGGCGATCCTGGCATTCAGGGCCCTCCCGGAATGACCCCCGAAGAGGTCGCCAACCTTCGCGCCCTTACCGACGAATTCAAAAATGAACTCGCTCAAATGGGCGTGGATCTCAAGGCGATCAACAGCCGGCTGGATGCGCTTGGCAAGGATATCGCGGACATCCGCAATCAGTTGAATCGGATGATCCGATTCCACGGGGATGCCTTCGTGGGTTACCGATCAGATCTTTCCCGCTATGCCTTCGCCGACTACAGCGGCGCCGGCCGAGCGGCAAGCAGGAGCCATTTCAGCAACGTCGATGCACCGCATGATTTCCATCTGGGAGCGCATGCGAACCTTGCCGGCGGAGTGACGTTCGATGGCGACATGGTCTTTTCGAACTACCTCTCTTACCGGGAGACGAATGGTTTCGGTAATTTCGGTAACGGCTTCGTTAATGGCGGCGGAACCACACTGGGTGGCCCGAGCGCGGCGAACCGGAACGGCGGCGCGGAGCAAGTTGGCCTTTATCAAGCCAAACTGTCGATCCCCGTTGGCGCGGCGGGCGTCTTGGAACTTGGCCGTATCAAGAATCAGGTGACCCCGCTGACATACTATCGGCCGGACACGGATGCTTACTTCAATCTTCCGTGGTATGACGATGGCAACTGGGTACATGATGGCTTCCGATTGTCGAGCAAGTTCGGCAGCGCGACGTCCAGTTTCTGGGCAGGGTCGTTCTCGAGCCTTACGACTTCCAGCGGTTCCTTCCTGAACCGACCGGCGGTCGGCGCGACGGTAGGTCCCTTCTTTAACGGTTTCAAGCCCATGGGGCTTGCATCGATAAACCAGGGCGCTCAGTTCGGTAACCAGGTCGCAGGTATCAATGTCGAGGTTCCGATCGGTCGCGTCGGCGCGCTTGGCGTCACGGCGATCGACATGTCCGTCACGCAAAACAACGGATTCATCTTCGACAACAATGGCCAATTGATAAACGCCGGCAATGCGTTTGTGGTGCCCGGCACCACGAACTTCGGTAATGTGCAGGTTTACGGTGCACATTTCAAGTCGAATCCGGTTGGCGGACACCTGGTCATATCGGCTGAAGCGGCGAAGAGCGTAACTTCCGCCGACTTCTCGAATGGCGACGGATCCAACAACGAAGACAATAACGCCTACCTGGCGAATATTGGCTACAATTCGGGACCGATCAATGCCACTGCGGGATATCAGTACTACGATCCACGCTTCAATGCCCCCGGGTATTGGAACAAGATCGGCAACTGGTACAATCCGACCAACGTACAGGGACCCTTCGCTCGAGTAGCCTACGGGCTTTCTCAAGCCGTTCAGCTGTACATCGGTGGCGATTACCTCAGCGGAGCACGCAATCGCCCCGGCTTCACCGTCGGCAGCACCGTCGGCCGCGCTACAGCGGGCGTCAAGTACAACGTGAACAAGATGGTCAACTTGGGCGCGGAATACGAAGGTGTCTTCTACGACATCTCCGGCGCGGCTACCCTCAACGGTAACCGGTCCAAGCCTATCGAGCAGTACATTACGCTGAACGCCGGATTGAACATTGCCGGAAACACGGTCCTGAAGTTCGCATATCAACTCCTGAATGCGAATAATCACGACGGTGGTCTCGAGCAAACCAGCCCGGGCGGCACGTCCAACGCGAGCGTCTTCACGACGCAGGTATCTGTTCACTTCTAAGGAAGCTCCACATTCACCGGAGCATATAGCTCCGGTGGACATGGAAATTTTGTCCCGTGTTCGATTTTTCGAACACGGGACTTTTTTATTGTTTTTCGCCCCCATTTCTCGCACTCCTTACACACGAATTTAGGAACATTTTCTCCCGTGGACACGTCTTTACCAGCGAATTCGTGCGTGGTTGCCCTGTTTCGTCGGGTAGCCCATACTGCCGAGCGCGGACGCGGCCATGATCGTCGCGTCCGACTTTTCAGAGCGAACGATCCCAGCCCTTTATTGAGGACAGGGGAAATGTTTTGGAGTCATGGTCTTTCTCGGGTGTGCGCTGGGTAGGTTGCGAGAGAAATAGTGAAGAACACCGAGGAGGCAAAATCAGCGTCGTTTGCAGCGGCTCCCACAAACCGGCTCAAGTTTGTCCTCTTCGCTCTATTGTTGCTGATCATTGTCCCGGTCATCATCAGTTTTGCGATCAATGTGTACGAACATCAGCTCCTTGCAATCACTACCGACACCAGAGGAAGACTTTACGCCACCGTTCCCAAGGCCGCACTACCCTATACCTCTTCCGCTATCAAAACCACTTTGCAAACGGCAGAGGCGGCCTTTGCGGCAATGGAACGCAGTCGGGACATCGTTCAAGCCCGGATTGATCGTCTTCGTACTATCCAGTTACTGGTTACCATGGCCCTGGGCGTGCTTGGCATTCTGGCATACTGTTATACGCGAGCCGCACTTGTCTCCATGAAAAATAGTCTTGCCGAAAATCAGGAGAGAGCCCTGGCGCTCGAAGGGCTGTTCGACACGGCCAGCCATCTCTCATTGACGGGTTCGCCGGAGGAGATGCATCGTTATATGACGGAACGCGTGGCGACGATCCTCCATGCGGAAAAAGCGATGCTCTGGAGTTATGACGATCATAAGAAGTCCCTTGCGGCGCTGTGGCCCGCCTATGGTTTCGCGGACACGATGGGGGAAATCTTATTGTCAGAGGCGGAAGGCAATTGGGCGCACGATCTCCTGCAGGGCAACCGTGCATTGCGGATCGAACAAGCGGGCGCCGATGCGCACATGCGGAGCCAACTCCAACCCCTGAACGCAAATAGTATGTTGGTGGTCCCCCTCATTGCGCGCGGCAAGCCGGTTGGGATGCTGACCGCCTTCAACAAATTCCAGTCCGCGCCCTTCACCGATGCAGATGAACGGCTGATGCGGACGTTCGCGGGGCAGGGCGCCTTTGTGCTGCACAGCGGGCACCTTTATGGCAGAATGGTGGCGCGCAACAAACAACTTGCGACGTTGGCGCATATTACCGGTCTCATCAGCAGCAGCCTTGATCCGGAAGAGATGCTGGTCGCGTTTCTTCGGGAAGCGCAGGCTCTGGTTCCCTTTTGCTCAGCTACCCTTGCGCTGCTGCCGGAGCCTCAGGAGGCTTCGAGTTGGGTAGCGGAGGAGCAGGCCCGCGCTCCTGGCCCACGGAAGGCGGGAGAAATTGAGGAAACCGAGTTGCTTCGCCGCCTGCGTGGAAAGGATGCTTCGGCTCCGTCCATGCCTGAGAGCGAGGAGGGCGCAAAACAGAATGCGGCGCTACATATCTGGCGCATCGACCGCAAGGATGGCGCCGTAAAACGCGGCGCCTTAGGGGGGGCACAGGCAGAACCCTTTGGTTGGGTGCTCGATCAAGGCCGTTCCTGGACGGCAACGGCCGAAAACGATCCAGGTGGGGAACAGGAATATACC
>JBBRKX010000394.1:0-5591 GCA_038231675.1 Chthonomonadales bacterium
CGATCACCTCGTCGCCCTCTTCGCCTCGCTGCACAGGCTCGTCTTGAGACTCCATCGCCTCTTTTGCCTTATAGTAAGCGTCGCGATAGATAAACATGACGATGTCGGCTTCGGCCTCTATGGAGCCCGATTCACGCAGGTCCGAAAGCATCGGTCGCTTGTCCGGGCGGGATTCCACGGCGCGCGAAAGTTGTGAGAGAGCGATAACGGGGACCTTGAGTTCGCGCGCCAGACCTTTGATCGCGCGCGTGATTTCTGAAATCTCCTGGTTCCGGTTTTCCGTCTTCTTATGCGATCGCATGAGCTGAAGGTAATCGATGATCACCAGACCGAGACCATGCTCCGATTGAAGGCGGCGGCACTTGGCGCGCATCTCCATGGCCGAGACATCCGGCGAATCGTCGATGTAGACCGGAGCTTCCGCCAGTCGACTGATCCCTTCCCCCACTCTCTGCCAGTCATCCGCCTGCAGATACCCTGTTCGAAGCCGATGGGCATCCACCTTTGCCTCAGAACAGATCATACGCGTCACCAGCTGTTCTTTCGACATTTCCAGGCTAAAAATCGCGACTGGGATCTTTTCGTTCATGGCCACAAACTGCGCCATCTGAACGGTCAAAGCGGTTTTGCCCATACTCGGGCGGGCAGCGACAATAATGAGGTCGGAGGGTTGGAGGCCGGCGGTCATATAATTGAGGTCATCGAACGGGGTCATGCGACCGGTCGTGATGCCCTTGTTCTCATACCGTTTTTCGATTCGGTCGAGCTCTTCATCCAGAAGCGGGCGCAGGGCAAAGAAGAACTGCCCCATCCGCTTCTGACCGACTTCAAAAACGATGCGCTCCGCCCGATCGATCACGTCGTCTACCTGATCGAACTCCGCATGCGCCAGACCTTGTATCTGCGTGCCCGCGTCGAGAAGTTTCCGAAGGATCGACTTTTCTTCGACCAGGCGGGCATAGTAATCGATATTCGCCGCAGTCGACGGCGCGTCCATCAGGTTCTGAAGATAAAGAAAACCGCCGACCAGTTCAAAGTTGCCCCGATTACGAAGCTCGTCCGAAAGAGTGATCAGATCGACCGGCTCATCCTGCGCGGCGACGGCCAACATGGCCTCAAAAATGTGCCGATGTGCGTCACGATAGAAATCCTCGGGTTTCAGGATCTCGGACGCCTTTTCTATCGCCTGCTTTTCGATCAACATCGATCCAAGGACGGCCTGTTCAGCCTCGAGGTTCTGTGGCGGGATCCGGTCGAATTCACCTATTCTATCCAGCGCCACAGGTTCCCCCTTGTTTCCATGGATCCAGGCTTAAATGCGCCTTAACCTTCGGCGTCGGGCGCCTCGAACGTAAAGGACCGTTGTCGGCGTGGCCGCTCTACGGGTCGCTCCTGCTCTTCTCCTTCGTTGGCCGCCGCGCGTGCCGCACGCTCTTCCGCCAGACGTACTGCGCGCTCTTCCGCTGCCTGCGCCGCAGCTGCTGCTGCCGCCGTCTCTTTCGCCGCTTTTTCTTCGGCGGCGACGCGAGTCTTCTCCCGCATTTCGAGTTGCTCGGCGGTGGCCACCTCCAGGGTAAACGAAGCGGTGACTTCCGGATGCAATCGCACGGTCAATTCATAGACGCCGGTAACTTTGATCGGATCGATCAAGCTGATTTTACGCTTGTCTACTTCGATGCCGGTCTCTTTTTGAATGATCGCCGCCGCGTCCGCTTCCGTTACGGAACCGAACAGTCGGGTCGACTTTGGGCTGGCTTTCGCGATCACCTGAAACGAGCGCCCGGTGATCTTTTCGGAGTTCGCCTGCGCTTCCGTCAGAAGACGCGAGGTGCGCTCAACCTCACGGGAGATCCGGTTTTCGTGCTGCTTCATCGCCGCACCCTTGGCGACAAGGGCAAGCTGGCGCGGGAAGAGGTAGTTGCGCGCGTAACCGTCGGCGACGACGACGATTTCGCCGTCTTTGCCGACTTTAGGTACGTCGCGGGTAAGAATCACTTTCATGTCAAGGCATCTCCTATGGGGGACGGAAGGCACGAGGCGCGAAACAATAGGAGTGTCCTGCACCGAAACATTGCCGCTACGACCCCGCGTTAACGTCGAAACTCTAAACCTATAATTGGGACCGGGCGACGCAAGAGAGCATCTGCGCCCGCCCAGATGGAAGCGTTGGAATTTACCCTATAAAAGCCCCTCGCGTCAAGTCTTGGCCGGTTTGTATCCCATAAATCCGCTCGAAATCCGGTTCCGGGCGTGGGCTCGTAATCCAGGCCGACTCCCAATTTGGATGCGTGCAGTCCATAACGCGCGACAAGTGCCTGCGTGAGACGGGTTCCAACCTGCAAGTTCACGCGTGTATTTTGCCCGAGGTCGTACAGGCCGAGATCCAGCAGATCGCGTTTTCCCAAATCGATCCTGGCATCGACATCCACGCGAAACCGGTCCGGGTTGAGCTGCTCGGAAACGTCGCTCACGAAATTTACTTTGGGGAGTCGGGGCTTGGACCCGGAGCCGACCGCGCCGGTGAGTTTCCCCAACAGCGTGTCGACCTTTGTCAGCACCTGTTCGCCCCGTTCCGTGGTGACACGGAGGTTAGCGACCGTCTGTTTCAGGTCGGTCTGCAACGCGGGATCCCCCGTGATCTCATGGAGATCGGAGGCGATCTGATTGAAACGAGCAAGCGTGGTTCTGGCCAGGTCCGCCGTCTCCTGAAGAGATTGTTGGAAGCGTGGGTCGGTCACCTGTTCCGTAAGCTTTTTGACCACGGAATTCGCATCGTCGACCGTCGAATCGACGCGGGTCAGCACATCGGTGAGCTTTGAGGTAAGCCTGTCCAGGTTCCCTTTGCTGCTATGGGCGATGCTCACAAGTTCGGTGCTTAACTCCCGCGCTGTTTTGTGAGCGTCTTGCGAAACCGCCTGAAAGTTATTCAGAGTCGCCAGAAGCGACCGCTTCACGGTAGGATCGCCAATAATCCCTTTTGCGGCGGCGGCAGTGTCATTGGTCGTCTTGACGAGAGTATTGGCCTGATCCAGTAGCCGGTCGATCTTCACATAGGCTTTGTTCAGTTTGCCGCTCAGATTGTCGAAATTCGCGTTTACCTTGGAAACGGTCTCTTGAAGTTCGGGGCTGATTGTCGAGAGTGTGCCCGGCGGCTTACCGCTTATTCCCTCTGCGGTATTGTCCTTTGCCAGGATCTGAGGATTATTGCCTGGCAAAACCTCTACCTGGGGATTGGTGATAAGAAGCCCCGAGACGATGACGAAAGCGGAATCCTTGGGGATATTATATTTCTCGTCTATCGCCATAGTCACCAGTGGCAGGAAAGGAGTCCTTCGCGTATCCAGGTCGATGCTTGTGACCTCGCCTATTGCGACGCCCTGCATCCGGACCACGCTCTGGCGCAGCAGGCCCCGCGTATCTTTAAAAGGCACGCGCACGATATACGCATTATAACGAATGTGAGCAAGATAGTAGTACAGGCCCCCTCCCACCAGAAAGGCGACCACCACAAGCATGCCAACTTTTGCCACCGACTTCGTTTCCATTGCGGTGTGACTCCTTGTCTTTCCACGCCGGCTACCCCGGCATTACTTGCTCCCACACCTGCGTATTGCTATCGTGCGCTTCGCTGGAGAGGACGGTTGTGCTGTTCCGGATTGATGAACCCCTGCACCACGGGATCGGTCGAAGACCGCACTTCATTGGGAGTGCCGTAAACCACGATCTCTCCCTTATGAAGCATGGCCACATTGTCGGAAATTCGGAAGATACTGGGAAGATGATGCGAGACAACCACCGAAGTGACCCGCACGCGTTGCCTGGTTTCCATGATCAGTTCATCGATGGTATTGACCGTGATTGGGTCCAACCCGCTTGTGGGCTCGTCATAGAAGACAATAGACGGTTCCATGGCAAGCGCACGCGCGAGTCCTACGCGTTTTTGCATGCCTCCAGACAATTCCGAGGGGAACTTTTGCTCAATCCCTTCCAGTTGGACCTCATTGAGACGATCCCGAACCATACGATCCAATTGCTTGCGATCCAGTCCTTTGCGATGCCGAACGACGCCAAAAATGATATTATCGTACACATTCAACGAGTCGAACAGCGCGGAATACTGAAATACGAGTCCAATTTTGAGGCGAACCTTATCGAGTTCGGCTTCCGAGAGCGCGGTAACGTCCACATCATCGATAAGTATCTGGCCGGATGTAGGTTTTAGAAGGCCGGTCAGCAGCTTCAGCAGCGTAGTCTTGCCGCTTCCGGATTGTCCCATTATAGACACGATCTCCCCGGTCTTGATGTCCAAATTTATATCGTTTAGAATGCGTTTGCCAGGAACATCATAAATCAGGTTGCGTACGGTGATTGCGCTCATGGGTGGTTCATAGCCTGACGGCGCCCGGCCAAGTTTGCTTCCGGGCAAGGCGAATTCCTCATATTACGATTGGACAGAAAGAAAAACATCAGCGATGCGCCGCAGCGCCCGTCAACATCTGCGCCAGGAAGACATCGGAGATGAAAATAAGCACCACGCACAGCACCACGGAGCTTGTGGTCGATCGGCCCACCCCGGTTGCTCCGCCCGTGGTCTTCAGCCCCTGATGGCAGGCTACAATTCCGATCAAGAATCCAAAGACGACCGCCTTGGTCAGGCCGGAAAAAAAATTGGACGTCGTCGCATAGGTATGAACGGAGATCCAGAACTCGGCGCCCGGTATCCCCTTGAGGGTGGCAAACAAAAAGCTACCGAGGAGCCCCGAGGCATCTCCCAGGATGATCAACAGCGGCAGCATCACCACGGTGGCAAGCACGCGCGGGGCAACGAGATATCGAACCGGCGAAACGGCCATAGCACGCAGTGCATCCACCTGTTCGGTCACGACCATCGAGCCGATTTCTGCGGCGATCGCCGCGCCGACTCGTGCAGCAAGGGCGACTCCGCCGAGTAACGGGCCCAATTCGTTCAGCAAAGCATAGGCCACTGTCCCACCGACAAACGAGGTAAACCCTATCTGCATCGCCAGATTGGCGGTGTAGAAGGCAAACACGGCCCCCGTCGCGGTTGTGATGGTCAGCACGATCACAATAGAATCGAACCCGATGCTCGCCATCTGACCAATTACGTCCGGTACGCTCACGCCGCCACGCAGAATTTCACGAAAGGTCTGCATCGTAAGGACAGCTATTTCGCCCAGAAATGCTAGAAAGGAGGTTACCGATCGGACAATCCCGGACGGTTCCGGTTGCGCCCCGTCAGATTGCAACTGCGATATGTCTGCTGTATGGGGTGCCGCCTCATCTGCCATGCCTGTCAGTATACTTTCCGCCGGAACTCTTGTCAACGCGCCGGGCGGGCCACACGGGAATTGCCGTGACGCCACCCACTTGAATAACGTCAAACAGGGTGACATCGTTCGCACGAACCGCATTAAAATAAAATATGCGAACGAGAGAAACGAAATTTAAGGGTCGAAGAAAAGGAACGAAGCGGGAAGTTGGAGGAGCCGACCAGGATCGAACTGGTGATGACGGTTTTGCAGACCGCTCCCTTAGCCACTTGGGTACGGCTCCTCAATCATTAAGAACGC
>JBBRKX010000395.1:0-5587 GCA_038231675.1 Chthonomonadales bacterium
ATCCATAGCATACGAATACGTTTGAAATTCATAATCGGGCTCTTATTTCAATTTTCATGTATCGCCCCTAAAAAATTGCGACGCGACCTACGGCTTCGCCGTAACCCATTCCGTGGAGCGCCTGCTTATGATCCCATGGGTTCGGACCGCTAATATGGGTGACGCCTGATCAAGCGAGCAGAATCTCGATGCAGCGTGATGCGCGCTTTGCCACCGCTCGCTTCGATTTTCGCGGATCGCTATGGCGCTTCATAAGCCTAACTGCCTGCTTTTTCCCCCGCGTGCAAGCTGCCCATCAATACACGTGCAGGTGGGTATTTCGAAGGCTTGCCAGCACCGGCGGGACCGTGGCCGCAGCGAAGTCCGACGATATCTGCTCCGCGATCCGGGGATCCGAGCGAACGGGGACCAGGATGCGAACGAGTGCGCCCAGCGGTATCTCGGAGCGGAATCGCTTCATCATCTGCATTCCCTGAAATTGAACGAGATCGTCCGTGCAGTAGTCGCCATCCGTAAAGAAGTAAGTCGCCATCACTTGCTGACCTTCGCGGCTCATCAATGATCTTGTCACCAGAATGGTGCGGCCGCCCACGGGCATTTCCATGCTCCGTTCCCACAACTTCTCCCAACCGCCTCCCGCCATACAGAAGCCAGGCGTGTGGATGCTGCGCTTCTTATGGCCGGCGATCACCGCCAGTTCCGCCGCACTTCCTCCATCGGGGGAAGTATATTCTCGAATGACGGAAGCGTCCGGCTCAAGGATCTGCAACTCGTCTGCGGGAATCGCGACATCCGTGAACTTCCAATTCAGGTAGGCAAGGGGGAGCTTACTCAAAAAGTCGGCCCGCTGTACACGCGCGTTTTCGATGCCACGCCCCCACTGACTGCCAAATAGAGCCAGCAATAATACAATGTTAATGATCAGAAATCGGAACCTGTTCAACATGTTTCTCATTTCCGGACGCGCCGTTTCCCGTCCAGTTCACAATAAAGTGCCGCACGGTGAGCAGGCCGAGGCTGCACAAAAATAGAAGTACGGGGCTCTCATGATCATGGATCCACTGCGCCAGAGCAGGCCGATGATGCGCGCCAACGATCAGAATGATTGTCAGGCGGAGGGCGTTGTTGAAGAGAGTAAGGGGAACCACGACGGCTACCAGCAGCATTCTCCAGTAAAAGCGGACGGGGGTGTAATAGGCGATGATATACGCAAGCGCAAGCAGCACCGTCAGGGAAGTAAGCCCACTGCACGCCTGGGCCACGACAATGCTATAGATCGGAGCCACATCCGGATTGGATTGAACCGCCAGATGCACGCCGTCCCGAACCACGGGAATGCCTACAATTCCTGCAAACAGAGCTGCATACGAGCTGCTGGCGAGCTGAAGCGGAAAGGAGATGCGATCGACCAGCGTAGTCGGCCAGGGAATCATGAAAATGTTGAAGGCAAGCGCTCCAGCCGCGATCTTAAGGTTTCTTATTCCGCCCAGGAACCACACGCAGCACGCGATCATAAGGACCAATGACATCGGCTTAAGGAAGTCGATATCGGCCCAGATCGAGCCCACGTAGACCAGGCTGGACAGTGCCAGTGCAACGAGCCCCCCGGTCGTCGCGGCATTCCATGCACCGAACTCCTGTTTGCGCAGCCATAATAATCCGAGGGAGATAAGAACGATCAGAGGGCCATGGGACAGGCTGGGATCGCTGCCCCAGATATGCCATAGCGTCTTTGCTTCCGGAGTCCACAGAAACACGAAGATGCCTATGAGCAGCGTCAATCCAATGAGCGTGCCCGGCTCCTGGCGTCTTACCGAAGTTGTTAGGGATGCTTGCATCTTTTAAAAGCTACTCTATCAGACGAATGCAGGTTATGCATTCCGGGCGATTCTCGGCGAACGTTCCCCTGCCATTAGGAAAGCCGGCGCCGCTCTGAGGTTGGCAAAGCAGTGTCGGCAAAAACAAAGGCCGGAATCTCATCGGGACGCGGTGGCCATCGACGAACGAACGTGGCCCACGTCGCAGGCGGTCGCCACGGTCCGCTCCAGCCCCTGTTCGAGACTGACTTCTGGTTGATAACCGAGTATCTCTCTGGCGTGAGAGACATCCGCGCGCGAGTGACGCACTTCTCCTGGCCTGCCTGGCTGAAAACAAGGTTCCAGCCGAGCGCCCGTCACGCCGCGCAGAACCTCCAACATATCCAACAGCGATATGCCAGCTCCTCCGGCCACATTGAATGTCTCACCCGAAGCGCGTCGCGATTCGGCGGCCAGAACGTTTGCAGAAGCGACATTTCCTACATAAACGAAGTCGCGTGTTTGAAGCCCATCCCCGTAGATGGTTGGAGAAGTGTGCGTAATGGCTGCCTGCACAAAGCGGGGAATAACCGCCGCGTAGCCCGAGTTTGCATTCTGTCCCGGACCGAAGACATTAAAATAGCGCAATACGACGGTTTCGAGCTGGTATAGATCCCAGAAGTTCCGACAATAAAATTCGCCGCAGGCTTTTGCCGATGCATAAGGAGATTGCGGCATAATCCTCTGGCTTTCCGATGTCGGCACGGTTTCGGCATCGCCGTAAACCGAGGCCGAAGACGAAAAAATCACACGCCTCACATTCTGATCGCGCGCTCCGAGCAGAACATTCAAAGTTCCCGTGAGGGTCACGTTATGCGATAGCAACGGATCTTCCACGGAGTTGATCACGGACGCGATCGCGGCCATATGGAATACCGTGTCGACACCTTTACAGGCGTTCCGGGAGGCATTCACGTCCCGCACATCCGCTTCGATAACTTCGATGTCCGTTCCATAACCGGAAAGTCCGGCCCGGGAGCCGGAGCTGAAGTTGTCCAGCACCCGTACGTTCCAACCACTATCTATAAGGCGCGCCACGAGATGGCCGCCAATGAAACCCGCTCCTCCGGTCACTAACGCAGTTCTACTCATTATAGATAAACTATTCTCCTGGTTTTGCTTCCGATTTAAAAGAGCATGACATCGATGGGGCACAAGGTGATTCGGCCCTAGTGATAACGGACGTTCCAGCCGAACACATAGTGTGATCCTAACGACGTCTGGCGTTAAATCTTAGTTACAAGCTTTAAAAAAGACGGCCAATTGCCGCCACAGTTCATTTTGAGAGGTGCTTGTGCCTCTCGGAGCGTGCAACAGAAGCACATAGTTAGGGAGGCCGAGGCAGCTCTTTAAACCCAATAGAGTGAACTTTTTCACAACGCCGTCCTATTTGGGTCAGGTTGGCACGAAATGTGCAACCGTAACTTCATATACGAGACGGGCAGCGGGGCAATTACCCGCCGGATCGAAAATATTTGGATCCAGTGAACTTGCGGCCCAGATGGTCGTCTGACAACTTACCCGCATTCTTTACTCTGTAAGGCAGGCCGGCGGCAAACTATCGTGAGCGGCGGCCATGGGCTTTTCATAATAAGGAAATTTCGGTTTCAGCGATCAATATGCCAATTTTACCAGGATGAAAATTGCCTGGACATGGATTACATATACGGGCCAACAATTGCATAGCGTTGCTGAGGATGATATTCCGTGGTATAATTTGCGAAACATGGCGCACTTGCAAGTCGTGTTTGGCAATTGAGCACACCACGGATTTCAAACAGCGATCGGTACGGAAACCGGCGCCTCTCCTTTCTCTGTTGCGGATTCTTAAATATCCGTGCTACCGGAAAATCGAGTTCTCCTCAGTGCGACGACCAACGCGAATCGTTCAGCCACAAAAGTCTTGACTCTGCTTCTCTCATCTTGCCGTGGGAGGATTGCCAACATTGTATTTCGTGACAGGAGCAGATTGATGAGCAATTCGACATTGCTGGCCTGCCATAACACGCGCCAGTCGGAACACTTCGAGCCTCTCGCCTCCCTAGAGGCAGCACCGATAATGGAAAGAGTTGCGCCCGATTGCGTGCGTGACCGTGATGCACTGTATGCGGAATTTACTCCGCTCGTCCGACGCCTGTTACGTCAGTACGGGGACGACGCCGAATTCCGGAAAGATCTTGCCGGAGAAATTTATTATTGCTTTTGTTCCCTTTTGGATGCGTATGACCCCTCCAGGGGGGTTCCCTTGCGCCCCTATCTTGTGCGACAAATGACCACTTCGATTTATACGTTTGCGCGGCAACGCTGGCGGAGTCAGCGTCGAGAAGTGGGATTGGCGATGGGCGAAGGGTACAGTGATCCTTCTCCCGTCATAGACCCGACGCCGCAATGGGATGAGGCGCTGCAACATCAGAATGTGGTTTCATTGCTTCCTGAAGCCATTGCGCTTCTACCGGCCCGGCAGCGCCAGGTCGTTATCTGGCGCTATTACGACGAATACTCTTTTGAACAGATTTCCGACCAATTGGGAATTCAGCCTGCGACCGCCAGGTCATTGCTACGGCATGGGATCAACAATCTTCGCAAACGCATTGGCTCCAATGCGTCGATCATCGACTGAGGGTGCTCTTTCGAATGCCTGCATTGGGCTCCCTGGCGGCCAAACGGTCACCAGAGAGCCCAAAAAAATAGCAGGCGCCGCCTTTTCCCTCTATTGCACAAAGCTCTGACGATCAGTACTTCCTCTGTAACAAAACCTTAGACCGCATCGGTAGAATTGCAACCTCGCCGTGATCTAAACGGAACCCGGGTCGACAGAACTTTTGTCGGTCCTGCCGTTACATCGATTCGGTTGCGGGGTTGCACATAGGATACCGTGTATCACCGGATCATGTGTCCACCGATTTGTTTCGGTGGAGAAATGGGTGCCTAATGAAGGAGTCGCTTGCGCGTCTTCGGAGGAACCCGAAGTAGCTTGCCCCGCGCAGTCGGGGAAGCGGCATTGGCTGCCAGGAGCGGGGCGGGATGATTGAAATCAGGCGCATGGGAACCGGGGAAGTTCTTTTGCAAGTGGACGCCGAGACGCTGGAAGGATTGCAGGCTCCGGGAGTGGATTTATCCAGGGCAAACCTCGCGGGAATGAATCTTTGCGGCGCGGATTTGGGGAAAGCCGATCTTCGGAATGCGATACTGACAGGAGCGGATCTCAGCTTTGCGGATTTGTCCGGCGCGGATCTGCGCGGCGTCAGCGCGCGTCATGCGAGTTTCGCAACCGCTACCCTGATGGCGGCCGAGATGAGCGAGGCGGACTTGCGTGAAGCAGAGCTTATTGGCGCGGACTTGTTTGGTGCGCGATTACGCAATGCGGACCTCCGCGGCGCTCAATTAGCCGGCGCAGATCTACGGGACGCGGTCCTGAAATGCGCTAACCTACGTGGCGCACTCTGGAACGCGGAGACACGCTGGCCGGAAAGAATAGGCGCTACAGGACCAAAAGACCCACGCCCGGCGATAAAGAACTGTTGGGAACGATTGCTGTCTCGCCAAAGACCGGTTTCCGACACGAAAGGCGTGTCCTGGAAGGCCCTGGTCAATACCTTCGCCAAACCTGACTCGTGCCCAAGTACCACACTTTTGGTGTGTTCACCGGAATGTGCGCCAACCAGGCTCCTTTAGGCCGCCATTTTCTCCCCAGGAGCACTTCCAGGCGGCAAATGGATACAACCCAGCTG
>JBBRKX010000396.1:0-5573 GCA_038231675.1 Chthonomonadales bacterium
AAGTAGCGTATTTAGGGGACGACTGGAATGACCTTCTGGCGATGAAAGAGGCAGGGGTTGCTATTGCGGTGGCGAACGCGGCGCCCGAAGTGAAGCAAGTCGCAAACATCGTGACGCAGGCAAGGGGAGGACATGGCGCAGTCAGGGAAATTTGCGACGCAATATTACGCGCTCGCGGTGAATCCGAGATTGCTTTAGAAAGGTATATTAATTCTCTCAAAGATAAGGCGACCCAATTTGTCGCAGTTCAATAGTGTAATTGGCAAATTTGATTGACGCCAATGTTAGGATCGTACGTGTTTACGCTTCTCCATACCAATGATTTTCATGACAAGTTGACGCGCCTCCAGGCCGAGAAATTAAAAGCACTGCGTTTGGGGGTTTCTCCAAATGGAATATTGCTCGACGCTGGCGACGCCTGCGGATCTGGAAACATAAATTTCCGTTTGGGCGGAGAGCCTATCTTCGATTTAATGAATGAGGCTGGCTATTCTGCCATGACGGTTGGCAATAGGGACTTCCATTTCTCCCGAATTGGCTTACGAAGCAAGTTGTTCCGTGCTAAATTTCCTATTCTCTGTGCGAACATCCGCCTTACGCGGAATTCCGATCAGATAGATGAAGTTCTTACATCGGGCATAACTGGTTTGCCGGTGCAACCCTATTTGATTTACAGTGCCTTCCCTCAATGGCGCATTGCAATCCTCGGACTTACCGTACCCATGATTACCGAGCGTATGTTGTCAAGGAAGGTGTCTGCTTTTGTCTTTGATGATCCTATACCCTCAGCCCGTACCGTCATAGCCCATATCCATCAGAGTGAACGTTTTAACCTTCTGGTGGCGCTTACACACATCGGTATTCAACAGGACCGTGCCCTCGCTGCCGCGATTCCGGAGATAGATCTTATTATTGGCGGTCATACGCATGTCGTTTTACCGGAAGGCGAGCGAGTTGGATCTACGCTAATCGTTCAAGGTGGGGCACGCGGTAAATTCGTTGGGCGTGTCGAAGTGGAGGAACGCTTACATTTGGATCAGCCAGCCCAAATGCGCGCCTCGCTGGAGCCATTATGAGGGCGATTGCACTCGTTTTTTGCGCTGCCCTGATCGCATGCGGAATAGGTCGGCTTGTTGTCGATCGATTTTCAGTCTTGAAGAACTACCCGCTCGAGCGATTTGCGTTTGCTGCATCCATAGGGCTGGGGACGGCCTCCTATGGCGTATATGCGCTTGGTTTGCTAGGCTATCTTTCGTTCTGGCCTATAACGACCTGGTGGATACTGATTGGATTGATCGGATTGCGCGGGATAGGGCGGACCATCCTGGACTTTCGTGCAGGACTGTACTCTCTATTCCGACGGGAATCCAATGACGTAAGGGACCATCATCCTAAAGATCGTTGGATGGTTTGCCTATGCGCCGTAATTCTTGTTTCTTCCTTCGTGATTGCATTGACCGCTGCCTTCCAACCTCCCGGGGGCCATGAATGGGATGCTTTGGCCTATCATCTGGCGGATCCAAAGATCTTCCTCCAACAACACAGGATTTCTTTTTTACCGACACAACATCACAGTAATTTTCCCTTTACGATGGAAATGCTCTTTGCCTGCGGTCTGCTTTACGGGGGGCCACAGGCGGGGTATGTGGTGGCTAATTTATTCCATCTCTTGACGGCGTTTCTGCTCGTGATTGGCATAATAGCCTCTTGCAAACGCCTGTTTTCTTCGTTTATTGGATGGATGGCATCCGCAATTTTGATGACTACACCGGTTGTGTTATGGGAATCGGGGATCGCATATAGCGATATTGGTCTTACCCTTTTTGTAACGCTTTCCGTAATATGTGGCCTGTCCGCAATTCATACGCGGAATGGACACGTGGTCGATCCAGCGCCTGTGGAGAGCACATTTTCTACATCGACTTGGAGAGATCCTGAACAGTGGGCCCTTCTAGCCGGCGTGATGATGGGATGGGCACTGGGAATCAAATATACTGCAGGGGTATACTTCGTAATTCTTGGCGCCTTAATGGTACTGCGAAGGATGACTTTTCGTGGGATCGCAATATATGGCGTTACCGCGGTTTGCATTGGCGCTCCATGGTACATCAAAAACGTTGTACTGACATCAAATCCTGTCTATCCGTTTGCTTCCCATATCTTTTCGCACAGTCGCTACTGGACCGTTGATCGGGCTGTAAGCTACCAGGGAGAACAAGATGGTTTTGGGTATCCACATTCCCTTATCGCCCCTGTAGAATCCTTTCGTAATCTGATCGACACGCCATGGCAAATCGTTGCGCACCCAATAAAATATGGGAATCCGGGCGATGCGACATTGACGTTCTGCATCGGTGGCCTTTTTACCGCACTGTGTCTCGCCGCCGCCGTAATTCCGTTTAAGCCGGACATAATGCGGAACGTGATGTGGTTGATTACGATGGAGTCCGTTGCCTGGTTTTTCATGGCCCAGTTTATACGTTATCTCATTCCTGTTTTGCCTCTCTGCGCCATCGCTGGAGGTTGGATAGGCGCACGTTTCCTGTACCCGTTACAGATATGTGAAGTACACGAGGAAACTTGCATTCCACAAACAAAAATATTATGGCGATATTACGCTGTAATTCCTTTTTCTCTTGTGTTAGGACAGTTTGCAGTCCTTTTGTGGAGCGTGTTACTTGTTCCTGTCAGTGGAATGGAAGCGTTGCATGCAGGACTTATCCCTACCGCGTTTTCCGTTCCAGACAACATTAGGAGTCTGGTTCAGCCTGGTGGGCCCGGAATCGAGGCAGGGCGGTCGATAGACAACTACCCCGCGATGATATGGATCAACCAGAATACCCCTAAAGAAGCTGGAGTCGTTCTATACGACGATGTACGCGGGTTTTACCTTGACCGCCCATACTTATGGGGCAATGCTGGTCATTCAAGCTACATTCCCTATAATAGATTTACTTCCGGTGACGCTTTGACAGAGTGGCTGATGCGGCATGGTATCCGATATGCCATTATCAATATAAATTGGGCTGGTGATATCATGAACCTGGGCAGATTGCCCATCGACCTTCAGGAAGCAGCAGCAAGAGTCATTAGCAATTACCGAGTATCACCTGGTGATCGGAGTCATTGGAGCGATTTGGTGAGAGATGCGATGAGAACTGGGAAATGGAAACCAGTATTTGCACAACGTAATGTGATGGTTTGGCAGCTTGAAAGTGGCGAAGGATCAGGGAAAACCGGTGAATAAATCAGCTCGTCGTAGAGCTCCGCAAGCTTCCTTCACAGCACCGTTGTCACCGCTACAGCCTGCAGTAGAATCACCACGCGGTGTTTGGAAACTTGCACTACCTGGAATACTCTCGCTTTATATGATTTTTGCCTGCTTCCATGCATGGAGTGTGCCGACCACCTTTACCGGTTTGCAGAATGCTCCTGATGAAGCCGCTCATATTTCCTATGTTCATTCCATCCATTCAGGGCATCTTCCCATAAGGCCAACGCCAGGAGCGCCAAGCACGCCGCCCATTTATGAATGGCATCAGCCACCACTTTACTATATATTTGCTTCCAGTTTCTATGCGCTCGGAGACCGTGGACTGAGATTGGCCTCAATACTTTGCGGTTTCGTCGGTATTCTTGTGATCTACCGAGCGACCCGAACTTTAATTCCTGATGATCCTATCTTGGCGATCACTTCCGCTGGCATTTCGTCTCTTACCCCGACCCACATTGCCCTTACTTCGGTCGTAAATAACGATGCCATGCTGGAGTTGTACTGTAGCACAACTCTCCTTATCCTCATTTTTATGCTCTTTAGTGGAGTAACAATCCGGAGAGCATGTTGGCTTGGATCCGCGATTGGCGCGGCAATCCTCACAAAATCAACAGGCGTGCTTTTGTTGCCGGTAATGGTGGCAGCGTTTCTTCTTATGTGGCGCAATGGGGAGCAACCCCGAAAGCTTTTTGTTGCCGCCTCCTGTGCGACCGCTTTTATGCTTGCTATCGACGGATGGTGGTTCCTCCGCAATACACGTTTGTACGGCCAGCCACTGCCTATCGCGGCATTCCGGCAGGCATTTGAGGGAACGGCTCTGGCGGCTAATCTGGCGGCGCGGTGGGGATGGGGTGGTTACTGGCGGCATCTCTTTCAATGGACATTTCAGAGCTTCTGGGCCGTGTTCGGAAGCGTCTGGACTGCAACCCATGATGGCGCACCGCTCTTTTTGGAATCACATATATATCTCTTGATGGGTATCCTTTGTGGATGTGCTGGGGTGGGGCTGATACGGATCCATTTCAGAAACCGTCAAGACTATACCCGTCTTCAGCAATCCGCGTTTGGACTTCTATTCTTAATGGTGGGTCTGGTGGCAATCGCTTTCGTGGGCTTTACATCGCACTATTTTCAGGCTCAGGGTCGCTACTTATTTCCTGCCATGTTGCCGCTGTGCATCCTCATGGCAACGGGTTGGAAAGGGCTCTTTCCAACCCGCTATGCTGGGGCGGCTTGCGGAGTATTGCTTCTTTTTCTTGCAGGCCTAGACGCAGCGCTATTCAATCAAATTTGGGTGGTCTTTCACTGACACTCTGGCGATTCGGGAACTGTTTGCTCTTGTTTGGCGTCTTTTAGGAGGTATGTCGCCTCCTCATTAGCGCCGTTAACTCCATACGAAAATGTGAGGCCGGAAATGTCGGACGAAATAATTTGGAACTCCTACTCCCCAGAAGATGAAGAATTCGATATCGTAGGTAGATCAAAAGGTGAGCCAGACATACAGGCCTTGCTAGACCGCGGTTACGAACAATTGGATGGGTTCGTCGCATGGCTTGAAACTTCCGTTGGAGTGGATTCACGCACCGCACAACAAGATTGTTTCAATGCCGAAGCATTGATCGATTTCCTTGCAAACCAGCATCGTAAGGATGCGTCTCAGATTAACGAGTTCGAGTTGCGTTGGTTTGTCTTCAGTCATTATATACGAAAAGCCAATGCGGACGTTGCGATTGAAGAGCGACTTCCCGTTTCTCTCGGAAGATTTTTCCATTATCTGGAAGCAAAGTACGGTTACCAGGTGCCAATCTGGGTAGAATCTGCGCTTGATGACGAAGAGTATTATCTTAAGCGAAGGTCGGTTTACCTTGGTCTCGATGGAGAGGATGAGCGCCGGTGGGAAGAAGGCTTTAAAGAGTGGTGCCTTGAACTCGAAGAGGATCTTGATACGCGCTGCTTGTGGTTGCCTCGTGACCTCGGTGACGGTATGCTCTGGTCCGACACCATGGGATGGCGCGAAGCGACGCTTCAAGAAGAGGCGAATATAGGGTGGCAGAACAAACGCGAAGAAGGCCTTAAAGATGGAATGGACTTCGACGTTCTACGGCATGTACTTCTGCGCTGGTACAATGACTGGCTCGATATGCCTCAGCCTCGCCTGGATGGATATTCTCCGCGAGAAGTAATCCATGAAGAACATGGGGATCGAGAAGAAGGTGAACAGGGCATGGAAGAGTAGGGAAACTCTGAAGTATCGGCAAACGTATAATATGCAGGCGACAGTTGACTTTATGGCCGCTCG
>JBBRKX010000397.1:0-5569 GCA_038231675.1 Chthonomonadales bacterium
GACTTCGTGCACTTACAGGCGCGGATTCATCCGCTGGCCGACGGGCGTAACATTCACTGCTGGTCAAACGTATCATTTACAAATGATACTATGCGGCTGCAGGAACGATATCCACTCTTTGGAGAACGGGGTGTCGCCGAGATAAGAGAACGCTATGCCTACTTTCGATTTCACATTTACTGTTCGGGCTCCGCTTTCAGCAGTTGCCGACTTGCACCGTGATACCCGCAACTTACAGCGCCTCACACCGCCGCCGATCCGAGTCCAGATCCAGCGCGCGGATCCATTGGCGGAGGGTTCGATCTCCGAATTCACCCTTTGGTTCGGATTCTTGCCATTACGCTGGATCGCGCGCCACACGGATGTAACTCTCCAGAACGGTTTCCGGGACACCCAGATTCAGGGGCCGATGCAAAAGTGGGTGCATACACATACGTTTTCCAGTATGGACGACAGCGTTACACGGATCCACGAGCATATCGAGTACGAATACGTCAAAGGGCCACGCGGCCTGCTATCCCGCCTTCTCTTTACCCCCTCCGGCCTATGGCTGAACTTCTGCTACCGCCGGCTTGCCATGCGCCGGCTTCTGGAGAATACAGCCGCGCCTGACACCAGGATAGGAAGACAGCCTGCCACACCCAGGGAATAGGGCAGGAAAGAGGCACATTAAAGTAAAAGCTACCGCGCAGCTTTTCACCAGCACCCTTTTTCTGACCCGCCATGTCCGGTCCGAAATGCATCGTAGCAGGAATGTGGGCGAGAACGCTATCAGGCGGGCGGAACCAAGTCCATGGAACCTCGGAACACAGCCCCGCCGGATTACATCTGGGCAAGTCCGATGCGGAAACGCAACGGTTGATCTTGCAGGCGGCGCTGCTTCGCCCGATTACCGAGCGGTTGCTGCGAGAGGCGGGAATCGTGCCGGGGATGCGTATCCTCGATCTGGGCTGTGGCGCGGGCGACGTATCGCTCCTCGCCGGGGAGCGGGTCGGCCCGTCCGGCGCCATCGTAGGCATCGACCGAGACGCGGCAATTCTCGCGGTGGCGAAAGCACGCGTCGAAGCGAGGAACGACCTGCCCCAGATCTCATTTCACGTTGCTTCCGTGGATGCCGGCCTGCCGGTACCGAACCTGTTCTGTGAAAGCATCGTCGGAGGCGGGCCAGACTCGCCCCTGTATGCGTGGTTCGCCTCCACCTTAAGCACCATCGCCCCGAGATGGATCGAGCACGGCATCGCCACTTCGGAAGAGATCCAGATAGGAACCTATCAGAAGCGATTGGAAGACGCCGCGATGAACATGTGCAGCCAACTGGTAAGTCCGCCACAGTTCTGCGCGTGGGTGAGGAAGCAGTAGGTCGCGAAAAGCCGGTATGGCCCAAGTTGACAGAGCGAACATTTGTACGCTATACTCACCTGCTCTGTGAACGCAGGACGGCAGAGCGATTTTCGGTTGGAGCAATCAGGGTGAGTATGTCGTCGCATCACGAATTGAAACTTTTCGCCGGCCCGGGAAACCCTGAATTGGCGCAATCCGTCGCCGATTGGCTAAACGTTCCGCTCGGTAAAATGCATTACAGCCAGTTCGCCGACGGGGAAAACTATGTGCGGTTCGAGGAGAGTGTCCGTGGCGCCGATGTCTACATCTTTCAGCCCACATGCCCGCCGGTGGACACCAATCTGGTGATTTTGCTCGAGGCCATCGACGCGCTACGGCGCGCATCGCCCTGGCGCATCACGCCGGTCATTCCGTACTATGGGTATGCAAGGCAGGAAAAGAAGGATGCGCCGCGAGAGCCCATTACCGCGAAGCTGATTGCGGATATCATCACGGCCGCCGGCGCAAACCGCGTGATGTGCCTGGATCTGCATGCGGACGCGATTCAGGGTTTCTTCAATATCCCCGTCGATCACCTGACCGCCCTGAACCTTTTCACCGACTACTTCGCCCAGCGTATGAAAGAGGACATGGACAATGTGGTGGTCGTGTCGCCGGACGAGGGCCGCGTCAAAAAGGTGCGTCGGGTGGTGGAAGTGCTGAAGGCTCCGCTTGCCGTCGGCTACAAACATCATCCCGGCCATATGGTGTCGGAAGTGACCCATCTGGCCGGCGATGTTCGGGGCAAGACCCCTGTCATTGTCGAAGACATGATAACCACCGGAGGCAGCATCATTCAGGCGGTCGACGCCCTGCTGGAACATGGATGCACTCCGAACATCCATATCGCCGCCACCCATGGCATCTTTGCCCGCGATGCCGTCGAACGCCTGTGCTCCCGCCCCGAGATCGCCGAAATCGTCATTACCGACTCGATCCCGCAACCAGCGAGCAAGCGCCATCCCAAGATCACCATCCTTTCGGTCGCCAGCCTCTTTGGCGAGGCCATCCACCGGGCAAACAACGATCTCTCCATCACCTCGCTCTTCGACTGAACCTATTTCCGTCTCTGAGCGAGTGAATGGGTGGAATGTCAGGACCGCTCCTGCAGGCAGACCGTCAACTCGATGTTTCCGGCCTCCATGCAAAGGGGAACCACCAGAGCAGGGATACCGAGCGTCGTTATTTTCACGTTGGTTCCCCGAATGATCGAGGGCGGCGTGATATCGCAAACATATCCCGCCTCGGAAAGCAAGGCCATGGCGTTTCCGGTGATCATGTTCCCCAGTTCCGCTATCGCACTCGCCGCCAATTGATCGAATGTCCGGACCGGCTGACCGAGCATCAGGGAGGCGACCTTATCCGCGGTGATAAGGCTCATCCCATAGATGACCTGTCCCTCGATCTGGCCTGTCACTCCGGTGATGACGTTACACTGTTGTGATGTGAACACGGACGGCCGCATTGCGAGCTGGCCCTTGGACGCTTTTGTGTTCATGGTCATCTCGATGACGGAAAACGCCGCGTTCACAAATGGATTTACGTACTCTACCTTCACTGTTCTCTACGGTCCTTTCTCGCACCCGGCCTTCATTGTAGCGGCCTTATCGCAATTGTAAGATTGTCGATCTAAGGCGCAGCCACTCAGCCGATGATTTTTTGGATCGCTTCGAGTACTTTCTCAGGTTGAAACGGCTTGACGATAAAGTCCTTGGCGCCGGCGGCCACGGCTTCCATAACCATATTCTTCTGCCCCATCGCCGTGCACATGATGACATTCGCCTGAGGGTCATGCTTCTTTATCTCTCGAAGAGCGCTGATCCCGTCCATCTCAGGCATCGTAATGTCCATGGTGACAAGGTCAGGATGGGTTTGCTCGTAGAGCGCAACGGACTCTTTGCCGTTGCAGGCTTCCCCAGCGATCTCGTAGCCGTTCTTCGTCAGAATATTCTTCAATGTAACGCGCATAAATAGCGCATCATCCGTTATAAGCACTCGCTTTGCCATGAAATCTCGCCTCCCGTTACGGTCCACATTAGTGAAAACCGCGACTGTCTGTTCGTTAGTTATTTTCGGTTGAAATCCAGTAATAATTACCGCTTTCAACCTGTATTTTGCCTGAAATTTAGCCGGACGGCCTATTGATCCTTATCCGGCCGGTCTCTGATAAAAGAAGGGCAAGGGAGAGGTGAAGCCGATCTCACGAAAGTTAAAGATGCGCTCCGTCCCCCCCACAAAGAAGATCCCACCCGGCGCAAGCGCCGCATAGAACTTCTCAAAAAGACGGTTCTTTGCGTCATCGGTAAAATAGATCACCACATTGCGACAACAGATCAAATCGTATCCCGTCTCAAAGCGATCCGCAAGCAGATTATGCGCTCGAAAGGCCACCTGACTCCGAATACGAGGGAGTACCTGGAAGCGCGGCGTGGTGTCCGCAAGCAGCGGCGCGCCCGCCGCTTTGGGATCCTCCGCGAAATACGTGGTCAGGACCGCAGGCACGATATTACGGACATCGGCCTCGGTAAAGCGGCCTTCACGCGCCTTCGCAAGAATATTCTGGTCCAGGTCCGTGGCATGCAGGGTATGCCCTCGATTCGCCGCAAGTTGATCCAATAGTATTGCCAGAGTATAAGGCTCCGCCCCATAGGAGCAGCCCGCGCTCCAAACTTTCAGGCTTTTCTTTTCTTTTAGCATCGCAGGCAGGAGTTTCTCGCGAAGTTCCGCCCACTTCTCCGGATTGCGGAAAAGCTCCGACACGTTAATGGTCATTCGATCGAGAAAGACGGCATATTCGTGCTTATCCTTTTCGAGCAGCTCGAAATACTCCCCGAAAGTCTTTAGATTCGCACGATCGACCATATTAAGAAGCCGTCGATGCATTTGTTGCTGTTTGTACAGATTCAGGTCGATGCCGGTCTTTTTAAAGACTCGCACTTTGAACTGAGCCCATTCCGGCGTATCGTCCATATCTTTTTCGGAACGTTCCGCCATTGCCGGGCCGGCGGAAGTTGGATTGCTCGGCACGATAGAGCGCGGTCTCTCCGGCGGGGAAGGCAAATTCCCTCTCGCCGGTGTAGACAAGGACATAAGATCTCTCCCATCTCGATCAAGCAGCATTTTCTACTTTTCTCAGGCGACCAAGGATTTCAACACTGTCACGAATCGCGCCCGCCATGTTGTGTAACGGAACCACACGTGTCACCGCGCCGGTTTCCACCGCCGCCCGCGGCATGCCATAAACGACGGACGTCGCCTCGTCCTGCGCAAGACAGATGCCGCCTACCGCATGGATTGCCTTTGCGCCCAACGCTCCGTCCCTTCCCATTCCCGTGAGAACAACCGCAAGCAGGGGGCCAGACAGCGTCGCCATGGAGCGCATCATCACGTCGGCGGCCGGGCGGACGCCCCAAAGCGGCGGCTCATCGTTCAATCGCACTCGCCCATGAGAGTCGAAGTCGAGATGTCGGCCTCCTGGAGCAAGCAGCACCGTTCCGCGTTCCGGCATCTCTCCGCCGGAGGCTTCACGCACCTTCAGCGGCCCCATGCGATCCAGCCGATCCGCAAGAGATCTGGTAAATCCGGCCGGAAGATGCTGAACGATTACATAAGCCGCGTTCAAGGTCTCCGAAAGCGCCGGCACCAGCAATTGAAGTGCGGCCGGGCCTCCCGTGGACGATGCGATTGCGACCAGGACCGTCGCCTTATCGCCGCCCGGCGTGGTTTGCTTCGTCTTATGCGCACCGCTCGCCGGCGGGTCTTCTTTTGCGTTTGTCGCACGACGAACCGCCCATGCCTCCCGTGAGCTATTCGAAGCGCCTTGCGTCACCGGTTGCCTGGGCTGCAGCTGCCCAGGCCGCTGCAGTCGCGCCCCGGCGGCGGTATGGATTTTCGCAAGGATCTCCTTCTGCAGTTTGCCGATGTCGACACTGATGGAACCGCTCGGTTTGGTGACGAAGTCGACCGCGCCGCGCCGCAAGCATTCCATCGTCGTCTCCGCGCCGCTTGCCGTAAGGCTGGAAATCATTACGACCGGAGTAGGGCGTTCCTGCATCAGAGCTTCCAGGAAAGAGATCCCGTCCATATGCGGCATTTCCACATCGAGGGTGATCACATCCGGACGCAGTTCTCGCGCCTTTTGCAGTCCATCGACTCCGTCTCGAGCCGTTGTCACGTGCTCGATACCGGC
>JBBRKX010000398.1:0-5558 GCA_038231675.1 Chthonomonadales bacterium
CGATCGGGTAGGCCGAAAGATGATGATCTGCATCGGCCCGACCATCTCCATCTTCACGGCCTTGTTGACACCGTTCGTGCATAAGCCTATTCCGCTGGTTGCCCTCCGTGTCATCGATGGGATTGGCGCCGCCGCGCTCTGGCCGGCAGCCTTCAGCTTTATTGGGGACCATGTGCCCGAGGAACGCCGCGCACAGGCGATGAGCATGTTCAACCTCTCTTACATGCTTGGCATCGCGCTGGGCCCGGTCATCGGCGGGAAGATCGACGTCTATTTCGACTCGGTATCGGCCTCGTTCTTCCTTGCAGCCGGGTTGTTTTGCCTGACGAGCCTTACGGCCTTCTTCTTCCTCCCAAACGTGAAGGCGATTCCACATCATGCGCACGGGGAGAGTGAAGGCGGATTCGACCTGGCATCCTTCAAGAAAATGCTTGGCGCAATGCCGATGACATTACTGATGATCTTTACCGTTTTCCTTGGCGTCGGGTTCGTTATGCTCTTCGTCAAGGTATTCGTACTGTATTCCTTTAACATTCGAGAAGATAAATTCGGATATCTTCTCCTGGGCCCTGCTCTTGTGGTGGCGCTGGTCTCTGTTCCACTGGGAACGCTGGGCGACAAGATCGGCAAGGCGCTCGCCGTAAAGATCGGCCTGGCGATATGCGCCACCTCCATGTGGGCCATGATGCTGCACTTTACGCAGATGACGCTCGTGGTGGGGGGATCCATCATCGGGGTCGGTTTTGTCATTGCATTCCCGGCCTGGATGGCGATGATTACCGCCGACTGCGATCCCCGCCAGAGAGGGGCCGTGGTGGGGGCCGTGGGAACCGCACAGGGCCTGGGCGCTATTACAGGCGCGGCATGCAGCCCTTTTCTGTATACGCAGGGAGCAATAAGCCTGGGAGCATACACGATTCCGCCGCACGCACTGCCCTTCATCGCCTGCGCCATCATGTTGACTATCTCCCTGGTCCTTGGAATTTTGACCATTCACGAACGTAAGCGCGTACTGAACTGAAGGGCGAATGGGCCGTATTAACCGGCGCAGGAATACGCTCATTCTACGGCGAAGCACTGCCGGAGCGAAATGACGGAACGCGCGGGTCACGACAAGAATTCAATTTTCACCGAGTTGCCGATGGCGACCGAACGTGACATGAGGAGAAATTATGGGACGCAGTGCCTTGATCGTATGGGGCGGATGGGATGGACATGACCCGCAACAGGTTGCGGAGCTTCTGGAAGAAGCGCTTAAGGGCAAAGGATTCGCCGTCGAAGTATCCGACACCCTCGACTCCCTGAAGGACGTGGAAAAACTAAAGTCGCTCGACCTGATCGTTCCGGTCTGGACCATGGGAAAGATTACAGGAGAGCAACTCAATCCCCTGCTCGAAGCGGTCAAACATGGCGTCGGCATCGGCGGCTGCCACGGCGGCATGTGCGATTCGTTCCGCGATGCCACTGAGTATCATTTTATGACGGGTGGTCAGTGGGTTTCCCATCCCGGTAACGATGGCGTGGAGTACACCGTGCATATCACCGATACCCAGCATTATATCACGCAAGGCACACGCGACTTTGCCGTGAAGTCCGAACAGTATTACTTGCATACGGATCCTGGTAACAAAGTCCTCGCAACCACGCACTTTCCGATTGCGGACGGCCCTCATGTCAAGAACGGGGACATGGAAATGCCCGTGGTGTGGACAAAGTATTACGGCGAAGGCAGAGTCTTCTACTGTTCCCTCGGACACAATGCGGCGGTCGTACGCCAACCCGAAGTCCTTAACCTCATGACACGCGGCCTCCTCTGGGCCGCGCATGCCGAATAGCGAACCGCAATGCGGATGAGCCTTGCACTCATGGGAAGATTTCAACCGCTTGCGATGACAGGAATATGACCGCATGGTAAAGGGCTCTCGGATGACCGGGAGCCCTTTATACGCGTATGAGCCTATCCCAGATTCCCTGGTTATAAGGGACGGCTGGTCTCAGGTCATCTGTTCATAGGACGGCGACGACGCCACTGCGCGAGGACAGGCAAAAGTCCCACGCCGAGAAGCGCCAGGCCGCCCGGTTCAGGCGTAACGGTTGGAACATTCGGTCTCAAGAAGGTGGATCCATCCGGATTAATCTGGAAGAATGCGGACGAAATAGGAGGATCGCCCGAGTTGTCCGTGGCAAACGCATTCCAGAACGCAGGGGCCGGGCTGTACCCTCCGAACGGCGGATTGACATCCGTCGGTGGAAGCACCGTACTGAAGCCGGCGGGGATATCCAGAGGAACGGCGAGTTCGACAACAAGATGCGGAGTGTTGGTGAGCAGGGAGGGGCTGAAGCCAAAGGCTCCTTGCATCCCAAACTGGGACGCATCCACATTGTTGAACAGGGGGTCTCCATTCGCTGCCGGAGCACTGACCAGTATACTGAATGGCTGGAACACAACGATGGAATTGCCGTTCAATGTGCTGGCGGGGAAAAACTTCTGGTTGTTCATTTTGAACGTGACGGTAAGGTCACGTGAGCCGCCGTTAGGAGCGAGTGGGCTGCCTGTCGGGAGAACAAAAGGAAACTGAATACTGGCAATGGTGTCGCCGGGTAAAAATGGATTCGTCCGGCCGCTAAAATCGTACGCCAGATACAGATCGTCTTTCCCCGGGTCCAGGCCAGCGTACAGCAACGTATTCGCGTTCGGATCGCCAATGTTTGTCGCCAGGAGCGGGTTTGTGTTTCCCGGCCCCACCGGACTGATAAAGGCCAGAGGTGTGATATCGGACCACTCAACGCCCGATCCTGGCGTCGGAATGCCTGCCCCCGTGACGTTCCCATTCTTGTCATAGACGTCGAATTTTCCGTCTACGGTGATGTTGATGCCGCTGACGGGGTTGGTCACTCCGGTTTGAGCGGACGCGTTATTTGACAAACATCCCGTCGCGAGCACTGCGGTGGCTGCGAGGTAGGGCGCCAGAGCGCTTTTGGAGTTGTGCCGGTGAATACTTCTACGGCAAGTCACGGATGTTCTTTGCATTCGATGCATCTCCTTTGTTTCCCCTGATGGAAGCGTTCACTCATATAACCCAAATATAATGCGAATGAAGTAGCTTTCGCAAGCGGCCCGAGAACTCCTTCTTTTTTTACAATGCACGCATCGCCTCGTCGTCCGGCTACTTTTGCCTTGCCCGCACCAAGACGAAAGCCCTGGAAAGTGACTTCACTTTCCAGGGCTTTCGTCTATATCACATCAAAATACCGAAGGTGGGAGTCGAACCCACACGAGGTTTCCCTCAATGGTTTTTGAGACCACCGCGTCTGCCATTCCGCCACTTCGGCACGGGAACCGCATTATTATACGTCAGTCCGCTCTTCCTGTCAAATCATTATCGACCGCCATGTGGCGGTTGGAGTTTGACGCAGGCGATTTCTGGCTATATAATAATCGTATGGTTCCATCCTTTGCCGATAATAAGCGCACACCTTCGCGAAAGCCTCATGCCTTTTGGCGCCGGCCTCGCAAAGCTCTCCTGATCACCGCGCTGCTATTTTCAATCGGAGCGGTCTACTGGTATAACGAACATAGAACGATCCCATGGTCTTCGGTATTCAGTCCCTCCTATTGGCTCAGTCGCTACCAGGGCGACGATATGTTCGAGGCGGAAAACGCTTTGCTCTGGCATGGTAACCGGCAGATTCCGGAAGTTGCCATCACCTTCGATGACGGCCCACACATCGACAGTCGCGCCGGTATTTTGGATACCCTTAAAGCGCTCGGCGTCCATGCCACATTCTTCGATGTCGGCATGCGCATGGAACAGAATCCCGGCCTGGTCTTGCGCACTCTCGCGGAGGGCAATGAGGAGGCCAATCATAGTTTTACGCATCGTCGCCTCGACGAAGTAACACCGCAAGATCGCCACCGGGAAATAAACGATCCTGACATCGCTTTTTTTCGGATAACGGGCCGTCATCTTGCCCTGTTGCGGCCACCAGGCATGCGCTACAACACCGCGGTCCTCAGAGATACTCACGAGGCAGGCTACATCGTCGTCGGCTATAATGCCGCCTCGGGCGACTTCGACAAGCAGGAAGCCCCGGAATATATCGCAAAGAGAACGATCGAGCGAACGGAAAATGGGGCCATTATTCTGTTGCATGACTATTCCGGCACGGCCGCCGCTTTACGAGCGATCATCACGACATTACGTTCCAGGGGATTTCGCTTTGTCACCATCTCACAGATGATCGAGCATTTACCCGCCCGACCGCGTGAGGCGGCGCATGCCTTTCAGAGAATTCAGGAATTACACGCGGAAAACAGCATTTCGATAAAGACGCGCACTACGGGAACTTCGCGATAATGAGCGACCGTACCCGAAGATAGGAGGCATTCCGACATGCACTTCGCGAGAATTTTTCCTGGAGTTCTAGGAAACGACCGCAAAACTTTTGATCTACTGGTTCAGCGCTGCCATCGCCAGGCGTTTAATGTTGCCTATCGAATGACCGGAGATCGTGCGGATGCGGAAGATCTAACTCAAGAAACCTTTTTACGAGCCTATCGCTTTTTTGATCGCTACAATCGCGCAATGCCTTTTGAGAACTGGCTTTATCGGATTATGTCTCGGGTATTCATCGACGAATTACGGAAGAAACCGCGGTATAAAACACAATCCCTCGACCAGCCTCTTTTTACAGGCAATTCCGGCGATACGGACGTTCTGCTGGAAATTCCTGATCTTGAATCCGATCCTGAACAAATGACACTGTCCGCCGCACTGGATGAATACCTTCAATGCGCACTCAATGCCCTGCCGGAAGAGTTTCGCATTGCCGTCATCCTTGCGGATATCGAGGGTCTGTCTTACGAGGATATAGCCGAAGTAATGCATAGTTCGCTTGGCACTGTGCGATCGCGCCTGCACCGAGGACGTAAACTCCTCCGCCAAAAGGTACACATGGCGAAAGGCGCAATGTCGGCGTGAACGCCTACACGACAGGTGCATTTCGATGGAATTTGTAACGAGAGTGGGAGAAAGACTGTGAACTGCCGTAAGGTTAATCAGTTATTGTGTGCTTACATGGATGGCGAGTTGCCGGGCGTCGAGCATCGCCAGATCCGATTGCATATTGCGGGCTGCGGTGATTGTCGAGCGGAATATGAAGGTCTACTTCAAACAAAACGCCTGCTCGCGGGATTACACACGGAGAGCCCGCGGCCGGACTTCGCAACGGACATTAGCCGTCACATCGCGTTGTACGGGGATAGGCACGCGCGGGCTGGACAGGGTCGTCAGGCCAATGGACCATCCTGGTGGACTGTTTTCAGTCGACCGACTCCACTCAAAATTGCGGGGGCCGGCGCGGGAGTTGCTGCTCTGGCCCTCTTCGTTGCGCTTCGCCCGATCAACTCCGAGACGCCCCAGGATTCCCAAATGGTTTTCACCACCAATGACGTTTCTAAACTGCCCCCCGCGCCTGCATATGCCGCATCCATGTCTGGCTTTACGAACGGATTGGGACTTGTTGGCTACTCACCCTACGCGGGGCGTATGCGCACC
>JBBRKX010000399.1:0-5545 GCA_038231675.1 Chthonomonadales bacterium
GCCTTCGAGCATGTCGGGCGCGTCGATCGGCATCGGCTCCCACAATGTGGCGTTTGTCGTGGAGTACCCTATGTTTCCCATCACCGACTCCCTCTTGAACTCCAATGGCTTTTCCGCACGGTTGCCAGGAAGCGTGCTCGAAGGCGCGCCGGAATTTTCACGGCATAATGTTTCGAGATAATCCACCAGGGCATCCGCAAAGGCGGCCATGCCTTTGTACTCTCGCGTGGCGCGTGGGATCCCTTTCACCACGGCGGTAAATCGCCGCAACCGCTCGGGGTCCGCAACGACCTCCGATATCGGATTCCGATACGTGCGAATGGTGAAAAGCACCCCGCGCGTTTCCGGAAGCCTGGAAAAGGTCTGCCGCTTGATGCGCAAAAAGCACCGATCGCCTGCGTTTTTCGCGGTGATCCCCCGGCGCGATGTCACCCACTCATGTTGCAGCGCGGGCGCGAGATTGAACCGATCCGTGCTGGAAACGGTCCAGTTGACTCGGCCGGTAGGTCGTCCTGCTTTGAGCCGCCGCATCATGAGGTCGGCGGGCCGCCCGATCCGCTCCAGGAACTGCGGGATATCTTCATGGATCCGCAGGAACGACTGCCCCATCTTATCGTCCAGGCACCAGGAGGCCGGAAAGCACAGATGCCCTCCCACACAGATCGTGTCTCCATCCGGCTCCTCGGCCATCAGGATAAGATCCTCCTGGACCTGACGGCCGATCCAATCGAGCGGATGCAGCGGCAGCGAGTGTGAAACGTTGCGTTCGAACCGGGTGGTTGTCTTCAGCAGCCGATTGGTCCATGTCCAGCAGTTCCCCTCCTGGTGCAGTTCGAACTGTTCCGGATAGTGCCGCGCCATGTCCGGAAGCAATAGCGCGATCGTTTCCCAGGCAAGCGCTTCCGCTTCCGGGCGGCACTGAAAGTAGTAGCGCGAGTCGGACGCCAGGATCTCGTCCTTCAGGGCAAGTTCGGACATATAGTCCTGTTCGTCGACCTCGATCAGTTGGCCGATGCCCGCGCGAGCGTTCATCGGCATATCGTATTCGTCCTGATCGAACGGAAAGTACTTCAGCATACGTGCTCCTGATTCGACTTTCCTGTCCGACCTGAAGCCAGGCCGGACCAGGAAAATCCATCAATCCGTCGCGGGAATCCGCCTTCCGCTGAGGTCCTCTTCTTCCGTCAGAACATGCATTCCGACAGGTATGGGCTCAGGCTCCGCGCCCTGCACCATGCGTCGAAAGGCATAGAAAGGAATGAAAAGCAGCATGATGATGCTGCCCGTGAGCATCACGTCTCTGCCCCACTCCTTCCCGCCGACAAAAAAGAGGAACCAGTTGAACAGAGTGACCACGATGGCAATGGGAATGAAGATGTTCGGCAGCTTGAACGGACGCGCCACATCCGGTTGTTGGTATCGAAGCACGACGAAAGCCGGCGTGAGGAGCATGAAGACGATGAGATAGCCGACATTCGAGGCGGCGATGATGTTGGGAACATTCGCGCCGAACTTGATCAGCATCACGATCGTGACGATCCCATCCCAGACCATGGAGCCTACGGGAACGCCGAACTTATTCAATTTGCCGAACTGTTTCAGGGTAAGTCCGTCGCGGCTCATTTCGTACATGGTGCGAGAGGAGCCGATAATCGCCGTTTGAGCGCCGAGCAGCAGTGCGGCAATCAACATAACCGACACGACAACACCACCGCCTTTGCCGAATATCTGCTGCGCCGCAGGAAGAAACGCGACGGAAGCATCTTTAGAAAGGACCATGGGACCGACGATCGCGAGCATCATAAGCGGAACCAGACCGTAGGCGAACATACCCACCACCGAGGCGGCATACATCGCCTTCGGCCCATCTTTATGAGGGTCTTTTAGTTCCGCAATGACGCTCGAAGCCGCTTCAAACGCGTATGCGGACCAGATCGCCAGGAACATATCCTTGAAGATCAGATTCCAGGAAGCGGTGGAATGCCACGATCCGCCCAGCGGCGTGAAGGGAACCACGAACGCCGCATGGAAGAGCGATGTCCGGAAGATCGGCGAAAGACATACCACGGCCATGGGCCCAAGGGCGCAGACCGCCATCAAAACTCCGGACCAGATCCCCGGTTTCAATCCAAAGTAGTTTAGAACGTACAGCAATACGCCCAGCACGATCGCCGTACCCACCATCGTTTTGTCGCCCGCCGGTAAGAACGAGGCCTGCATGTAGCCTGCGACAAGGATCAGGTTGACGGGGATCACGGGGATCCAGCCGAGCCAGTACCCCCAGTTTGCGATCGCGCCGATGAGCGGATACTTCTTAAAGGCTTCATGCGTGTACGTCGAGGTGCCGCCGCTCTTGTGCGGAAACATGCCCGCCATCTCGGCGATGAGCAGACATTCGATGACTCCGAGAATGGCGATAAAGGTCCAGACGAAGACGGAAGCAGGGCCCAGATCGCCCGCAATAGTGCCCAGCGAGGTCGCCACCAGGAGCGATCCGCCGAGCGAGACGACAAATGCCGATTTCCACGTGATGGTGCGCTGCAGCCCTCCCGAGGGGATTGCCGACGGGGCGGGAGCGGCGATCCCTTGTTCGATCGTGCTCATGAGGTTGACTTCCTTTCCACCGCGCCACAGGGGACGCGAACCTAGCTGAAAAAGTCGTCCGGCTGCGCTGCATCGCGAATCGGAGCGAATCGGAGATACCGCCATCCGTGGTGGGTTAGTCGGCACTGCATACAGCCATCAATGGAAGAAACCGTCATAGGGGTCCCGCCGACGGCGGCGGAAGGGGAAACACACGTGGTTACCGCAAATTCATGAGTTCATACAGAGTGCCTGCTACAAAGCAAGCCGCCAGATCTCTTTTTCTTTGGTGCTGTAGTTGTACAGCCGCTTGCCGGAAACGATCTTTTGAAATCCGGCGGCGTCCGCAACAATTCCCGCCTCATCGAGCGCCAAGGAAAGCAGGACGACATCGGCCTCGGTCAGGTCCGCAAGCACCGCGTCGCTGCCAAGCGAATCGGCGCGTCCGCGTAAAAATATCTTGCCTTCGTAAAGGGAATCGCCCAGCGCCTCGCCCGCGTCGCCGCAGATGATCAGCGCGCCCTTTTGCATCATGAAGGCCGACATAGCGCCCACGCTTCCGCCGACGACCAGCGTCCCGCCTTTCATGGCCACTCCACACCGAGCGCCGGCATCTCCCTTTACCACGAGCGTTCCGCCGCGGAGGGTAGCGCCGGCCGCCGCGCCCGCGTTGCCCTCGAGGGTAACGCGCCCCTGCATGAGGTTCTCGGCGAGACCCCAGCCGGCGTCTCCCGCGATATGGATATGGACGCCATCGCACAGACCGCCGCAGTAGTACCCCACATGGCCTTCGATCCGGATATGAAGCGGGTCCACGATCCCGACCGCGATGTTGTGCCTGCAGTCGGGGGTTTGCAGCACCACTTCGGCGTCGTGCCCCATCCGTGCGGCCGACTTGAGAAAGGCATTGATTTCCCGGGTTGTTTTGCCCGCGCAATCGAAGCTCTTTATGCTATCTCCCATGCTCGCGTCTCCTTCGGCCTGATCTCCCGTATCCGCGCCGTGTCGCCCACCACCCGGCGCAGAGCCTGCGGTTCCGAAGCGAGCGCAACGCATTCATCGGTTTCCACAAAGAGCAGGGGTTTCGTTGCGATCGGATCGCGCCCCACCGCAATTCCGCCCGGCGCGGCCGCGATAAAAGAAAACGATCCGTCCAACTCGCCCGACAACTCTTCGACGGCCCCGCCCAGGTCGGCTCCAGCTTCCAGCTTCTCTCCGATGAGGACGCCGATGATCTCCGAATCATTTTCACTCGCGAACCGATAGCCCTTCTCCTGCATTCGACGTCGTAGTTTGTAGTAATTTGTGATATGCCCGTTATGTGTCACCGACACATCGGGGAAAGGCCGCCCCCAGAAAGGCTGCGCATGGCAGGGGTCGATGCGGCTTTCGGTGGCGAGCCTCAAGTGCGCGATTCCATGTGACCCGGTGATGCCGCACACTTCCTCTGCAAGCGCATCCACCACCCCGACGGATTTATAAACGCGCATCACTCTGCCGACCGCGCTGACACTGACGCCTGGAAGGTTCGATTCCAACGCCGCAACCAGCGTATCGATCCGCATTCCTTCCGGCAGAGGCTCTCGCACGGCGGCCGAAAAGCCCCCCTTTTCGGGGCGCAGATCGGCCAACAGTCCGGCGGATGCCTCGATAACGGCTTGCGGCTCCGGGAGGGGAGCGCCTTCCGGAAGCACGGCCTGCAGCCGAAGGGAATTGGCCCCTACGCTCCCCGAAAACAACGCGAACCCTGCGGAATCTCTTCCGCGATGCTGCAGGCTGAGCGCCATCTTCAACAGCGTCGCGCCGATGGGCGCGTCGGAACGCCCTGGCTGGCGCATGAGAATTCCCGCGATGCCGCACATAGTTCTGACCCTTCATTTTGGGGCGCTCGGGCGTTGCATCCGGCGAGCAGGCCGGGGAAATTGACATTGTGAAAACAAAAAAGACGCCCACATTTCCTGATCCGCTCCATGCGGAAACTCGGGAAAGGTGTCGTCTTCGTCGAAATGCAGCCGGCTCTGGTCTTGCACGGTCATTGTAGCACAGGGTTTATTGCCTGTCAACCAGTGTGTCAGGTATTTTTTCGAATAGCGCAACAATTGCCCGGTGAATTTGAGGTAAAATCCTTCCTATGTCCATTGAAGATCTCGATGAAGTTGACATAAAGCTCCTCCGTGCCCTGACGGCGGATGGACGCGCTTCGGCCGCCGCCCTGGCGCAAAGGGTCGGACTTACGCGCCAGACCGTCGCCGACCGCCTGGAGCGCCTGAAGAACGACGGCATCTTGCTGGGATACACGGTGCGCCTGGATCCGGATAAGCTCGGTCAGCCGATCCGTGCATTCCTGGCGATTACTCTGATGCCCGCGTGCTCCACCGAAGCCGAGGCAAGCGTGATCCAGATGCTCAAATGCAACGCCTGGGTTCAGGAATGTTATCGCGTGACGGGCGACGATTATTTTCATATTCGGGTTATCGCGCCCGACCTGGCGGCCGTCCGCGAACTGGTCCTCGACCTGCGCGAAACCGGCGTGGTGCAGAGCACCCGTACGACTCTTGCTCTCGAAACCCTATTCGAAAAAAGCCCTCTCGGATTTCCAGAGCCCCTTCCTGAACCCGCCCCGTCTCAAGCGCTTCCAACCGCTCCCGCACAGCGGGCCGAATTGTTTGGCCATTCTTCCTCCCGGCTAGAAGAGTAAAGCGACGTGATAAACGAGCGTTTAGCTTTCATCATGCGGGCGGTCTAATGGCCTGCCGATAAATCCGTGCCTCGAAAAGCAAGAAGTCCACTCGTCGGCCATCGGTTAGGGCCAGCAGATAAATCCGCGCCTACAAAGGCAGGAAGTACGCCCATCGGCCAGAGGTTACGGCCAGCGGTTGAAACCGCGCCTACAAAGGCACGAAGTACGCCCATCGGCCAGCGGTTACGGCCAGCGGTTGAAACCGCGCCTCAAAAGGCACGA
>JBBRKX010000400.1:0-5541 GCA_038231675.1 Chthonomonadales bacterium
CAGCGTGACGCCGAGGATGGGCTCCGGTATATCGCCTTCCTCATAGGCCTGAAGCAGCGGCAGAATGATGTTCTCCGCCTCGCCCTTAACCACATGATCGCAGACGGGGAACGGAATGCTCCATTGCCGGCAGAACGCTTCGTCAAACGGCTCATCCGGCATAAAGGTCACATGCACGCCACCAATCAAAACCACGGCCCTGGGATTGCGCTGCTTCACCAGCGCACCCAAACGATACGCCGCCAGAGCGGTGGACGTGGTGGTCGAGATCCCGACAAAGTCGGCCTGGCAGACCTTATCGTAGTCGATCGGAGCGAGATCTTCGCAGTAGATGGTGACATCCTCGTAGCCGCCCCGCTTGAGGATAGCGGCAAGCTGGGGCAATCCGAGGCGCGGGAGCGCCACACGGCTGTAAACGTGGTAGCCGGGGGCGCGTGGTTCGACAAGGACGATCGTATTGATCCGCTTCATGCCAGGGCTCCTTCTTGAAGAATAGGCTCTGTTTCGCGTAGTGTTTGCGCGGTGCCTTCCGCTTTCAAGGTTTGCTTTTTCTCCCTCTGCATCATCGGGTCTCCCGCTTGAAAATCAAGTGCTACCACGCGTTTCTGCATTCGCCGGCGTGCTATGGAGTTCCTGCAGAGCTTCCTTATTCGGTAAAAAACGCGCTCACCGTATTAAGCGGGAACAATGCTACGGTATGTGGCTTCTTCCTCGACTGAGGTCGAGAAGGAGCAAACATGCATCCGGCGCCCGATTCGAACTTATGGAGGCAACAAGATCGTCCATAACACCGGTCCAATGTCGGAGGCGCCAAGCGAGCGATCAAGTATCAATAGTTGGTAACAAGTGCAAAAATAGCTTGTGCTCAAGCCTATTTCTGTGGTATTCTTGAGTCGGCTCGTTCGAAATCGGTCCATCTTTGCTTGCTTATTCCTGAAGATAAGCAGACATAATCCACCAGGCCATACGCCATGTAGTCTTCAGTGGACGTGGCCTCCGTGCCGATTTCACGTCGTATAAAACTCCTCATCACTTTGCATTGGAACCTAGACGTTCCCAATCACTGTGTCGCGTAGCGGCGGCTCATGTCGCCGTGCCTGCGCACGTGATTCCGGAAAGGAAGTTTATGAAGTTTCCCCTTTTTGTTCGGCGGTACGCTTTGCTATCATTGCTCGCTTGTCTGCTTGTAGCCTCCACCACGGCCCACGCCCAGGAAGCGGCCGAGACCGTTGCAGGCGAAGTGCTGGTGGGCGTGCGCGCCGCGAACGAGACTGCTTTTCAAGCAAATTCCGCGGATATCCCCGTCGGACGGGTGACAGGCTATCAGCCGCACCTGCATGCGTATCGGTTGAAACTCAATGCGGGCGTCTCCCTTAAGGCGGCGCTCGCGCAGCTTCGCAAGCGTGGGGACGTGGTTTATGCGGAGCCCAACCACATTTTGCGTGCGGCGGCTACTCCCAACGAGGGATATTATGCCGCGTTTCAGTGGTCGCTTCCCAAGATCCAGGCGGACGCTGCCTGGAGCCTGTGGCGTCCTCAGGCTTCGGTGACGATCGCGGTCATCGACACAGGCATCGACAGCACGCATCCGGATTTGAAGAACAAGATGCTTCGTGACGGTCAGGGGAATGTGGTTGGCTACAACTCTATCACGGGGAAGGCGGATGTTGCGCTGGATGACGATTGGCATGGGACGCACTGCGCGGGTATCGCTGCGGCTCAGATCGATCATGGGGGCGGTGTTTCTGGTATAGCGGGTTGGAACGGTCAGGCGGGGAGTTCGGACACGTCGTTTACAAAGCTCATGCCCGTCAAAGCCCTCGACAGCAATGAGCAGGGCACGGACGCCACGGTATCGGATGGGATCGTGTGGGCTGCCGATCATGGGGCGAAGGTCATCAGCCTCAGCCTGGCGGGAGGCGGGTCCTCCGCGCTCATCAATGCGGTGCGTTACGCCTGGGAAAAAGGCTGTGTCCTTGTGGCCGCGGCGGGCAATTTTGGAAGCGCTACCCCCACCTTCCCCGCGTCATGCGACAATGTGATCTCGGTGGCCGCTACCGATTGGAGCGATGGGTTGGCTTCCTTCTCGAGTTATGGGAACTGGGTGTCTGTTGCCGCCCCCGGTGTGAATATCATTTCCACCACCCCCACGTACGCCACGCATAGCGGTTTCCCCTTGAATTATGGGCTGGGCACGGGCACCTCGATGGCGACCCCGCATGTGGCGGGCGAGGCCGCGCTGATTTGGGCGCAGAACCCCGCGCTTACCAACGCGCAGGTCGTCAGCCTGATCGAGTCCAATGTCGATCCTTATACGCCCTCACAAGGAGATGGAATCGCTCCTAACGCCGGCAGGATCAATGTGCTCAGGGCCTTGCAGGGCGCGGGCGGCGCCCCGGCGCCCCCACCGACGCCCCCTCCCTCCCTGCCTGTCCTCCCTTCCGCCACGGCCAGCGCCACCTTTGTGCAGGCCGATGCGGAAACAGGCGGAAGTTGGAAGGGCGTTTACGGCGGACAGGGCTATGATATTATCGCCGATTCGACGTCTCTACCTCCTGGCATTCTCTTCAATGACCTTGGCGCTGCGACCTGGACCTGGACCGGCAGCATCCCCGACGGTCGGGCGCTTCAAAAGAGCGGATCCCTGGACCACGTCGCTGCCTGCTGGTATGGGGCCGACTTTACCGAAGACTTGAACTTCACCGATGGCGTGCCGCATCAGGTCGCGCTCTATCTCCTGGACTGGGACAATGACGGGCGTAAAGAGCGCGTAACCATTCTGGATGCCGGAACCGGGAATGTGCTGGATTCCCAGAAGGCTTCCAAGTTTAGTGGTGGGACGTATCTGGTATGGAACATTCAGGGACATGTTCGGATTGAAGTGACGGCGCAGGGAGGGGAAAATGCGGTCCTGTCCGGCATTTTCTTCGACTCGATCGGGAATATCCCCGCGAGTCCCGCTCCCGTTTCTGGAGTGACTGCCGCCGGTGGAAACGGACTGGTGGTTCTGAATTGGAAAAATGATCCAGCGGCTGCAAGCTATGATGTGAAGCGCTCGGCAAACACGGGAGGCCCATACGCCGCGGTTGCGAGCAACGTATCGGCAACCACCTATACCGATTCCGCAGTCGCCAACGGAACCGCATACTACTATGTGGTGACTGCCGTGAACGCCGCCGGCGAGAGCGTCAACAGCAACGAAGCGTCGGCAACGCCTCAGGCTGCGGTTATCGTGAGTACCGGCAATGTGGCTACTTTCGTGAAAAGCGATAGCCGCACGCAGGGAGCATGGCAGACGACCTACGGCAGCAACGGTTACTCGATTGTGGCCGATCAATACCGGCTCCCTGGATCGCTCAAGTTTACGGCATCCGGAAACAATACCTGGACCTGGTCCGGCTCGACGAAGGATAAGAGAGCGCTGAAAAAGGCGACACGGAAGAACGACAACATCGCGGCGACGTTCTATGGGGGAGCCTTCACTATCGACTGGAATCAGACCGATAGTAAAACGCATCAGGTCGCGCTTTACTGCCTGGATTGGGATAACGGTGGCCGCACTCAAAAGATCGATGTGGTCGATCCGACGACCAATACGGTACTGGACAGTCAGACTATTTCCTCTTTTAGCGACGGACAGTATCTGGTGTGGCAGGTGACCGGGCACGTCATTTTCCGCATCACGGATCAGAGCGGATCGAACGCGGTGGTCAGCGGGTTTTTCGTCGATTAGCCGCTTCACGTGTGTCAGAGGATGCTTCGTCCTGCACTTAAGGGGATAGATTCATCCCCGCTTATGCGGGAATACGGAAGTCCCTTTGCCCGCCATGGCGGGCAAAGGGACTTTTGTGCTCACTGTCCGCGATTCAGGATTGCGAGGACGGCGAAGAGCAGGCCGCCGGCGAAGATGGCCAGCGCCAACCAGAGGTGCGATCTACCGCCTCCGTGTTTTCGTGCTCCCGCCAGTTCGCGCTTAAGCCGGTTGACTTCCGCTTCCAGAGCCTGCACATTCTGGCCTGCGCCTGCCGCCTGCCCGGCTGAGCCGCTCGGGGATCCGGCAGCCGGCCGGAAACTTGTGCCGGCCGATGCCGGACGGCGTCCTCCCTGCGCGGGATAATGCGGCCTCGGCATGATCTCAAAGTCCTTTCAGATATTTAAGGCGGCTTAGGAACGCCATGGCCGCATCCTGCCCGTCCCCTTCCGGCGCATAGAGAATGGTGGTGGCGGGAAAGCTATGATAAAGGCAGATTCGGAGAGTGAACGGCTGGTCCGGCCCCGTCTCGATCCAGGTCTCCTCCACATTCATGATCGTTTCCATGGGCGTCGTATGAACACGCAGTCCATTCCCAAAGGCAAGAAACTCGTATAGGATTCCCCCATCGAGGGCAATGCCCTGCAGCTTCGGTCGCGCGGCCGCCTCCCATCCGCATGCGCCGTCACTGAAGTAAGATTCGTCCACATCACGCGAGACATAGGATGCCCGCAGATTTGCGTGCTCCTCCGAGAATTCCGTCAGTATCCGCTCGGTCCTCTGATGAATACCGGTGGGAAGACGCAGTTCGCATAGCAGATTGCAGAATTTTCGCGCGAACTCTTTGCCTCCCGCAGTCGGCTTCTTGTCCAGTCCCGCCGCCACCTCGTCCACAGCCATGGCAATATCTCCTCGTCCCTCGCATGGGAATAGTCTCCCTGGCCCACAAAGGCCGTGCATCATTATCGGCCTCGGACGGAAGCATCTTCATGGCGCACACGGCGAACCACAGAAAGAGGAATCGCCCTGGCGCGCATGGAAGGAACGTATACTGTAGATGTGAAACTCCGCCCCCGGTCGTTGCGTCTAATGTATGGGGCGACTTCGCACGTTTACGAAGGCCTGGAGGGTCGGGAGCGGGCGATCAACAGGAGGAGAGCGCAATGGCTGAACTGAGCGGGCAACAGAAGAAATGGATCGACGATCAGATCAAGAAGCAGAACCTCAACGAATTCGGAGATCCAACCGGCACGATGTACGCGGGAGGCACTCCACTTTTTAACGAAATGACCGGTCAGGTCAGAGACCGTTACGATTATATTTTGGGCAATCATAGGGATTGGCTGCCACAATCCAGTGGCGGGAAGTAGCAGTAATGCAGCCGGAGCGCCTGTTTTGTCTTTGAATGCAGGGCGCTTGCCGGCCGCTATGTCGGATGGGGGCAGCGGAAGTTTCGTTCTACCGGCATTTTTCGGCCCGTGCCGTGCCTTTGCGCGGCAAGAAAGAGATGAACACATCGATGCAAAGCAAATCAGGGTCTCCTGGATTACGGATGCTGGCCGTTGCCGTACTCGGGCTTTCGGCGATCCCGCTCGGGCTTGGCCTCGCCTCGCGCGCAACCCGGACGGAATCGCCCGCTGCAGTGGAAGCGCCTGGGGCCGATGCGTCCGCCTTGAACGCGCATCAGCTTGAGATCCAGTTCAAGCCTGGCACGGACGATGGCGCACTTGCGGACCTGGGCCGGCAAATCGGGGCCCCCATCTCCTGGAACAGCCCGGTTTCGGCTAATG
>JBBRKX010000401.1:0-5538 GCA_038231675.1 Chthonomonadales bacterium
AGATAGTGGTGATCGTTCCGGACGCTCCTGGTTCAAGCGCGACACTCTCGGTATTCGTAGGTTGGTCCTTCCAATCCCCCGCGTTGTCCAATCGGAGGGAAACATAAATCGGCCTGGCTCCCGTATTGACAATGCGGGCATCCACATGGCCATAGGCGGCAAGGTTCCAGCGCGCTCCGTCGGGCCTGATATTGATGCCCGGGTAGCCTTCCTTGCCCGGCTGGATGGTGACGTCGACACCAGGCATGGCGGGGTCCGTACTCCGTGCCACGGTCACTTGCGCGGAACTCGCCGTGACGTGCTTTTCGACTCCCGCCTTCATGTCCAGAAGCATGGTGGGGGCCATAAATTTTGAATTCTGCGCACGAACGCGGATAGGAAAGGTGAGATCACAACACAGCATGACAGCCCAAAAGAGGGGGAAGCATTTCGTCACGAAGTGGTTCCTTTTAAGGTTTCAAACAGATACACAGCGAGAGGCCAACACCACGCCATCCGTTTTCCAGCCGGAACAGAACGCGGTTGACCCCTTTTTTGAAATGCACTCTTCGGAGTCCTTCGTCGATACGCCAGCCTTTCAGTACATCGCTGCTGACCCATACAAGCTGATCTTCGATCCATAACGTGGATTTGTCGTCGCTGCCGATCGCGATCCATAGATCAGCGGGCGCATCGAACCAGAGTTCCGTGTACCCATAGTAGATCGCGTATTCTTCCGGGTCGTTGGGAACGAGCATCGGGCCGGCGGCCTGAAGCCACTTCCAACGCACCGTACGATTGTCTTTACCGGCATACGCGGCATCCAGATCGACGCCGGATTCCGGTGGAAACGCCTTATGGATGTTCTGGCGCTGAGGGTTGGGGAAGGGGCCGATGGTGTGCCAGCTATCCACAAACATCCAGCCCGCGCCCATCGTTCCACTCCCTACGACTCGGCCTGGTACGGCCTGGATATCGATGGGCGGAGCGGAAGGGGGAAGGGCCTGAGGGTGGGGCGAGGCGGGGGGTGCGTCGGACCATTTGCCTTTGCCACCCGCCTCACGCCCTGTCTTCCCCGTTCCCATGCCCGCCGTGGCTCTGGTCATGTCTTTGGCCGCGTGGCCTTCTTCCTCGGTCGCCATTGCAATGCGTTCGGCGGACGGAGCCACGTTGGCCTGTAACAAGACCGGAGCCAATGCGACTCCCTGTGCGTCCTGGGAGCGCGTCTGCGTAGAAGCAGATAACTGACGAGAGGGATGAGGTCCCACTCGATCCAGCATCCGATGCGCCAGGGCGGCCATTGCGTCGATCTGCTGACGCGCCTGCTCCCTCTGATCGCGGTTCAAGGCGGCATCCATGCCGTCCGGCGCGCCGGACTGTCCCAGTTTCCCGAGTGGCGGGCGCACAGGCGCGGCGCCATCGGTCGCATCCAGAGCGCGCTCCACCGGAATTCCCTGCGCCATCGCTGCGGCGTGTGCCTGGATCTGCCGAAACGCTTCCGTATTCGCGCGTTCGGCGTTCACGGCTTCCGTATAAAGTTGGTCCATGCCGAGGTTTTGAGTGACCGCACTACCTCCCTGGGGCCCGGGAGCGCCGTGGGGTTCGCCGGGAGGCCCCTCTTCCTGCGTACCGCCGCCGTGGTGTTCCGCACTTTCCACGGAGTGCAAAGTATGCGGTGCGGAGGATACCTGTCGAACGGCCTGTTCCAATTCGGAATGCAACTGACGGGCGTGCTCCTGTGCCTGGTTTGCAGCGTGCTGTGCGGCGGCGCTTTGCGGGTTCAACTGCTGTGTCAAGACCTTTTGCCGCGAATCCCAATCCGCTTCCTGTTTCGCTTCCGTCTCCCGGGCGCGCCGCGCTTCCTCCGCGCTCGGTTGCATCTTGGCCTTTCCGGCTTTATCAGGTGCGCGTTGTGCCTGCGAATTCGTTTTGTCCGCCAGGAACAGTGCTTGCTTCCTCTGCCGTATCTGTTCGGCAAGCGCGGATTGGGGCTTCTCGGCATTGCTCTGGGCGTCTTGGGCAAGCGATTGCGCCTGAGATGCTTTATCGAAGGCCTGCCGAACCGCCTGCATGCGGGCGGCCGGCACTTCACCGGCAAAGTCCACTCTGGCGACTCCCTTCCGATATGCCTGTGCCGCCCGCTCCTGCGCCTGTCTGGCCTGCTCCTGCGTGTGGGCCACTCCGGCTGTGGCATGCTCCATTTTGGTCAGCAAACGCAACCGGTCGGGGGATGTTTTCGCCTTCTCTAATTCATGAGCGATCTGCTCGATCCTTTGCCGGAAACCCTCCGCTTTCTGCTGCGCTTGTATAGCCTGCTGCTGCGCTTTTGCGGCCGCAAGAACAGATTTCCGCATCGCGGGCACGGCATTGCGCGCCTGATCGCCATGCCAGTGGTGGTACTCCGTCTGCGTCCGCGCCTGTATCCGCTGCAGCTCTTGCCGCGTGCGCAGAAGTTCCGCCACTTGCAGTCGCGCATCCGCCGTCTGGGGATCGACGGCTCCCTTACCAGATAGCGCGCTGCCCACCTGGCGTCTGGCTGGTTCACCCGGTTTCGTCAGAAGTAACGCGGCAATCACGCAGATGTGCAGGATGGCCGACAGGCCCCAGCCCATGCGTTTCGCCCCCGGCAGGGTAAACACGGTCGGTAGGGAGTCGGGAAGCGGTGCAGGCTCACTGCTTTGGCGGCGCGGTATGGATTGCGACATTTTTGAGACCCTCGAATTGGCACAACTCGACCACTTCCAGCACGTCCTGAAAGCGGGCGTCTTTATCGGCGTCAATGCGCACACGCGGCTGCGGGACTTTCGCCGCCGCTTCCCGCACTTGCTGATGCAGCCCGGTCAGGGTCGTCGGGGCGGCCCCTATATATTTTTTGCCGTCGCGGTCCACGCTCAGCACGAACACATCGGATGGAGGCGCATTCACGGCCAATCGCGCCGAAGGCAGGTTCAGCGGCAACTCACGCTGAGGAGTATCCGCTTTTTGATCCTTTACAAAGGCGGTCGTCGCCATAAAGATGATCAGCAGCACCAGGGTCACATCCACCAGGGGGATAATGTTGATTTCCGCCACCGGCACATGGTAACGTGGAGAACGGCTTCGGCCCCGGATTGGTTCCATGCGCATTCTCGTTTACCTTTCTTCCGGAAGGCGGTCGGAATGCGGGTCTTCCGCATTGAGTTCCGGCAGGCGCGCGGCCACATTCAGAGCGTGCGTCTCGATATCCAGCGCGGCGTCATTGACCCGAGCGGACAGGGTGTTGTACCCGATCACGGCGGGAATGGCGACGCCGAGTCCCAGGGCCGTCGTTACAAGCGCTTCCGAAATACCACCCGCCACCACGCTCGCTCCGGTCTGGCCCGTGGCGGCAATGTCATGGAAAGCCCTCAAAATCCCCAGTACGGTTCCGAAGAGGCCGATATAGGGCGCGGTCGACGCGATGGTGCCCAGGGTCGACAGGCGCCGCTGAAGCCCGGCGACCTGCACGGCGATGCCCTGCTGAACGGCTTCACGCCGCCAATCGACGGTGGCATCCGGCATCTCCAGCCCGGCTGCCAGCGCCAGCACGCACGGTGCTTGCGTGCGTGGGTTCCGGGCAAACGCAAGAATATTCGGGCCGGTGAGCGCCGCAATCAGACGGAGGTAGACGGCGGCCTCCAAAGCCCTGGCGCGTCGCACAATGATCGCACGTTCGATGATCACGGCAACGGAGACAAGGGAAGCCAGCGCAAGGACATATTTGGCGAGCAGAACGCCCAGACCGGTAAGGCCGATGGTGAGCAACATGGCGTTTGCCTTTTCGAAAGAAGAGTAGTTCCCAGGAAGGCGTGTAAGCGTATGCCTCCTGATGGGTCTCCGCCCCGTTGGGGGACGGGGACGCAACAGGTAGCACCTATCGCGGCACACCGGTCACTACAGTTGCGGCAGCACTTCGCGCAGGGCGTTCAGAAACTTTGCATTCTCTTCCTTCGTTCCCACTGTAATGCGCAGATGGGTCGGCGCGCCGAAGATATCGCCGGTGCGGGTGATGACGCCGCGCTGGAGGAGGGCCTGGAAGACGGCCCGACAGTCGCGCTGCGTATCCACCCAGACGAAGTTTGCGTACGTGTGCGCGTACGCAAGGTCAAAAGCATCGAACAGCGCATAGAATTCACGCTTGCCAGCCTCGTTCATCGCCACCGTTCTCGCCACATGGTCGGTATCCTCGAGCGCCGCCAGGGCGGCTTCCTGCGCCATGAGGTTGACATTGAACGGCTCGCGAGTCCGGTTGAGCCAGGCGGCTATCTCCGGGCGCATCACGCCGTGCCCTATGCGAAGCCCCGCCAGCCCGTACGCTTTGGAAAAGGTGCGCAGAACGACCACGTTGCGGCCCTGCCGCACGTAGTCCAGCCCATTCGGAAACTCGGGATAGTGCGCCGCGTACTCGAAGTATGCTTCGTCCAGCGCCACGATAACACGGTCCGGCACCTGGTCCAGGAACCGTTCCAGCGCCTCACGCCCAACGATCGTGCCGGTCGGATTGTTGGGGTTGGTGATGAAGACAATACGGGTTTTAGCGTTGATCTTCGCGGCCATGGCGTCCAGATCATGGACCCAATCACCGGTCAACGGCACCAGATGGCACGGCGCATTATTCAAGATCGCAGCGGCCTCGTATCGCACAAACGAAGGCCATGCCTGGATCACTTCATCGCCGGGCTCAAGGAACGTCAAACCGAGGAGATGGATGATATCGTCCGATCCATTGCCGAATACGATCCCTTCCGGGTCGATCTGAAGGTGGGCGGCGAGCCCCTTGTGAAGCGAAAAGCAGTTTGCGTCGGGATATATATGCATCTTCGCGATGGAGCGCTGCATCGCTTCCATGGCGCGCGGAGAGGGACCAAGCGAGTTCTCGTTGCTGGCAAGCTTGATAATGCCCGTGATGCCGAGTTCACGCTCCACTTCCTCGATCGGCTTGCCGGGGCGGTACGGCACGAGCCGCGTGATATTCTCGGCCACATCCGGCGCGGGAGGCGCGGGCATCCCAGGAATATTCGAAATTTCGGCAGAGGGAGACGGAGCGCCGGTGGCTGGGGCCGTCTGGGTCATGATCGGTTCCTCCTCATCGATTGGACGTTCTAAATATACCCCATCTCTCCCCTCTTCGGCTTGACCGCGTGGACCGTGCGAGGCCCCGCTCCAACCTTTTGAACGCTCGGTATTTCCAGACCGCCCGCAGGGCGCAAAAGAGTTGCGCGCGGCGGGCGTAACCTTTTTCAAACACAGGTCGTCTAAGCACTGAGACTGTTCGAAGTAAGACGATTTTGCCCTCCTGCCCGGTGCGGAGAGGTTCATGGACATGTAAATGACGAGCCAGGAAGCCTGTGCGCGTGGTTGGGGAACACCGATGAATGGGGAGCGGACGGTGACGACCGACGACGACAGTGGCCTTGTTGCCCGCTTCCTCAAGGGCGATGCCGCAGCATTCGATGCGCTGTTTTCCAAATATCAGGATTACGTCTACAACATAGTTTACGGTGTTGTAGGAAGCGCTGAAGAGTCCCGCGACCTCACACA
>JBBRKX010000402.1:0-5509 GCA_038231675.1 Chthonomonadales bacterium
ATATTACCTCAGACGCCTTGAAATCCCGCCATCCGATTTCCGGTCCGGACCCCAGAGTTTCCAGATCCGCCGGCCATTTCCAGAGAAACCGAAGCCGAAAGGGTCATTGTACGGTCCGTACTCTATACGCCGACATAAATATTCCCCTGATACCCGATAGATAGAAGCTCGGTTGGCGAACTCATTAGGGAGACACTCACCAAGGAGGACACTTTCATGGCGTCGATCGCACATCTCAGTGAGCGGATACCCCGGAGGCGGCTATGAACTGGCTTTCTCCAGGCAAATCTCCATTCGCTTGCATGCAGGTGACTTCCACCAGTCCCTCCTTCCCCCTGACGGTCTCCGAACTGCACGAGCGCTACCTCGGCCTTGTTTTTTGCTATGTGTCACGCCGGATTTCCCGACGCGCGGAGGCGGAAGACATTACCGCCGAAGTTTTCGTGGCCGCCTTCGCCATGCTCACCAGCTTTCGAGGGCATTGCGAGCCGCATCTCTGGCTGTTAGGCATTGCGAGGCGCAAAGTGGCCGACGCGCTGCGTCTCCGCTCCCGACGCAAAGAAACGCTTGCTTCGGAGACCGAGTTGCACGACGGCGAGGCGAACGCATTGTTGGGGCACTTTGCTTCGCAAGCGGCCAGCCCGGAAAAGGCGGCGGAGCAGGCCGAGGCGCGCCTGCATCTCCGCGCACTCATGGAGACTCTGAACCCCGCCCAGCGCGAGACGCTGCTCCTGCACTACATCGAGGAACTCTCCCTGAACGAAATCAGTGTGGTGATGCAGCGCTCGCCACAGGCCATCAACAGCCTGCTCCAGCGCGCGCGTGCGAATTTGTTCCGCTCCGGGCGCAGCTACTTTCTCGATGAAAACGGAGACGAAAAATGAAAACGCGGCAGCAAGCGCATAACAACGACTTGACTACTGAGGAAGCGCGCCGAATGGGCGAACATCTGCGCGCCGCTTACCCCCAACTCCCACTTTCCGACACCCTCAGGCATCGCGTGGCGCTGGCCGCCGAGCAGAACGAACACGGCCGCGGTTCGAAACGCTTGTGGAGAGGACGGCTGCGGTTCGGTCTGGCGCTTGGCGGCGCGCTGGCGGCGGTTCTACTGGCTATTTTCGTCTGGCCCAGACGCGCCGCCGCCATCTCTCTGCGCCGCATCCAAAGTGCAATCCTCGATACACGGAGCGCTCATATCGTCACCTGGGATATCGGGCCGGGCGCCAGCCGTGTGAAATCGAATGAACTCTGGTATCAGCAGGGCAAGTGGCGTATCGAGCGAGCAGAGGGCAAAATGGTTACCGTCTGCGCCGATGGCGTCGTCAGCGACTACAATGGCATCCTGGATCGCGTCCTTATAACGCACGCGGATCGGCCTTCCGGTTACGATACTATGTCCGGCTTTTCATTGACTGCCTCGCGGGGGGACGCGATAAAATCGGGACAGCACATGCGAATGGAGCGGCAGGGAGAAACGCGGGATTCCCTGGAGTATCTGGTGACAAGCGATGTCTACCCCCTTAGCCGAGCCCGGCTCTGGGTGGACACAAAGACCGATCTGCCCTTGCGCTCGGAAGTGGAACGCAAAGACAACGGACAATGGGTCAAGAAGACGACTTGCGAGTTTCGTTTCAACGAGCCGCTGGCGGCGGACCTGTTCGCTGCGAACTTCCCCCATACAGCGCACGTGGTCGACGTGGAGGCAGGGCGGCCCTATTGGCGGAAGCGATTGGAGATAGGCCTCCAGCGGCAGAAGGTAGGCGGCACGGAAGTAGTGCTGCGGGATGCGCAGGTGAACAGCGAAGGCGATGTGTTCGTGTTGTTCACCAGAGGCACCCCCCTCGGCAATGTAAACCAGGCAGAGGTTGAGTTGGAGGACGATCAGGGAACGCGCTACCTGACGCCCAGCCAGGAACTACCGAGTTATCCGTTGATACCGACCGTCACCGAAAATGGGTTTATTTTCGACGGCGCGGTATTGGAAGGGGCCTATCTCATGCCCTTGAAACCGCGGCAACCCTGGACGGCACGCCGCTTTACACTCTCTTTCGCCGTTCATGCCGGGCAAGACCAGGCGAACTTCACCTTTCACATTGAGAAGCCGGAGGTGGCCTACACGCCGGAATATATGCCCTACATGGAGCGTGGATTGGGCGGTGACGGCAGCGATTATGCCGTGCGTTATCAGGCCGTCATTACACGGGCGGCCTATTATCAACATGACGATCAGGGTGGTGCGCGTGCGTTGGAGTTGTACAATCAAGCCCTGGCCCTGGATGCGGAATTCGAGCGCGAAACGGCCAGCAAACGTGCGAACGAAGAGATAATGTTCGCCAAGTATGAGACGCTGACCGAGATGGGACGCCGGGAGGAAGCGCGTGCAACGCTGAAGGAGGCCTACGCAAAAGATATTTACAGCAAATCTTCCAGGGAAAAGATCGAGGCCGCCCTGCGAAAGGAACATCTGAAGTAGGTCTATCGGCCTGAACAGGGGTAGGCGCCAATATCGGCGCCGTCATGCTTCCCATCGGCGGCGCCGAATTGACCCCTTTTTCCGTCGATCTACCCGCCTCGGATAACGAATTCGCGTCCATGACCGGAGAGTGTTCATGAAAACGTTCCGCTTCCCAGGTGGCCGCTCCGCGTATGCCGCGACCACGGTCTTTCTCACGACAGTTTTGCTCGCCTTCTCCACGCCGGGCGGAAGCGCATTCAGCGCAGCCCCGCACGCCGGCTCGCGGGAACATAAAACGCAGTTTTCACGCCAGGACCTGCGTGGGATTGTCGCCGACTCCAACGGCCATCCCCTCCCTGGGGCGACCGTCTTTGTCTACACAGCCGGGCCGCGCGTGGGCGTCAGCATCTTCTGTCCCTCCTGCTACGCGGACTGCGGCAAGCTCCAGGCGACCGACTCGCAGGGGCGCTTCCACATCCCCTCTCTGGACGGCTCCCTTATCTTCCGCCTGCTCGTCGTCCGCGAAGGATACTCTCCCACGTTCGTTCCCGACATGGATCCTCTCCGGAACGACACCGTCCGGATCAAAATGACGCAGGCAAGGCAGCGGGATCTGGAGCGCACGGTGACCGGCACAGTGGTAGGCCCCGACGGGCGTCCTCTCTTTGGCGCCACCGTCGAGCCGTTCGGCGTCCGCTCTTTGGGCGGGAAAGAGTTCGGCAACATCGCTGGTCTGGACCCGCTCGCGGTCACGGACAGACAGGGGAGGTTTCGGTTCCATTGTCCGGAGCCTGGAGCCATGATCTACGCCAGAGTCAAAGCGCGCGGGCTGGCGGCTCGGGTGGTTCCTTCCCTGTCTCCCCATTCCGGCGGCGCCGGCAACCGTATCGCCCTGATGGAAGGCGCTTCTCTCCAGGGCATCGTGAGGGACTCCCATGGGAGGGGCATACCCTACGTGATGGTGGAGGTGGGCCAGGCGGACACGGACATGGAGACGTTCACCGGCTGGCAGGACATCGGCACGGATGCGGCGGGCCGGTTCCTGGCGTCGAATCTGCCTTCGTCACGGCAGGTTGTGGTCTGCGTCAAGATGAAACCTCTCCTCCGTCTTGGACTGGGTGCGCTTCGGAGGATCGTAAAGACCGGCAAGGATGGGACGGTGATCCGCAACGTGGACATTGTGGCCGGCAAGGCGGCGACCGTAACGGGGCGAGTCTCTCTGTCGGACGGCCACCCCATTCCAGGCGGGACGCCCATCCTTCTCGACCGAACCGGGACAGGGGACACGCAGGAGGCGACTCTCGCTCCCACCGGAAGCTTCCTCTTCCATGGCGTGCCGGCCGGAGAAAAGATCTGCATCTCGGTCGCCGTCAGAGGGTATCCGCAGGCTGCCGGCACGCCGGGTTACGGCCGTTTTTACTATGATATCCCACCGGTATTGTCCGCAGACATCGTCAACAAGGCCATCCTGATTACCCTGGCGCCCGCCCGGTAACGCCATGTTCACCACTCCGATCTCCGGCACTTTCGGCACGGAATTCGCCTTCGATTATTCCACGCTGTCCGTCGACGCTTAAGTGGAAGTGAGAGGTGTTACTCTATTCATGAGGGCCTGGAAAGAATGGGCAAGTAAGCGAGCGTTGAGGCAATTGGCCCTTCGCATGAGGCATGAGTCGTTTATATGCTACAATGATAGCAGTGATTGTCGGACAGAGGTGTCTATTTATCCTATGAGTTAGGAACACAAGGAACCTCATCTGACGCTCGCCTTCTTTTTTTTGTCCGGCAGCGACAGAAGAAAGAACGCATTAATGCAGTTCAGCGCGAAATTAGAAAGTATCCCTGATACATCAGGCCCATCTGGAGTGCAGCGCATCCGCCTTCCCTATCTGGATGGATTGCGTGGGGCAGCGGCCATTTATGTCGTTCTTTTCCACAATGCAGAAGAGTGGCGCCCTCATACCGCGGGCTTAACCCGCCTGGCGCTCGCCCCGTTTCAATTCGGCCATTTCGCCGTGGTGCTTTTTATCGTGCTTTCCGGCTTTTGCCTCATGCTGCCCGTCCTCCAAAGCCCCACACATACCTTGTCGAAAGGCCGAACGGAGTTCTTCCGGCGCCGCGCCCGACGCATTCTTCCCGGCTATTATGCGGCCCTGGCGATCTCGCTTCTGTTGCCCTTTGCATCAAAGCACGGTATACGAGACCTGCTGACGGGCAATATGCACATCCAACAGACGCCCTTTTTCGAGCACTTTAGCTTTGCGAACGTTCTGGCTCATGTCATCCTGGTCTACAACTGGCATCCTGGTTGGGTCAGCTCGTTCAACTGGCCGCTGTGGAGTGTAGCCACGGAGTTTCAGATTTATATCCTGTTCGTGCTGATTCTGCTCCCAACATGGAAACACTTCGGTAGCGCCGGCGCCATCGGACTGGCGTGGGCCATGGGGATATCTCCGCTGCTGCTTTCGCCTCATTGGAATCTTCAATGGACCTTTCCGTTTCTAGAAAGTCGTCCTCTGCTGTTCCTGGGGACAATATCCTACAGCATCTATCTGTTGCACGTTCCCATTATGGAAAAGCTGAGTAGCGTAAATAACATCACAGAGCATCTGCACTTACCAATATCGCTGCGAATTCTCCTGTGGTTTGGATTCAGTTTGACGTGCATCGTTTTATTCGCCAGCTTTTTTTATAGATATGTTGAGGCCCCGTTTTTGAAGCCATCCCCTATGCGTATGCCGGCAAACTGAAGGTGGACATAGCGCACATGATCCCCTCTTTGTCCGGCTGAACGGGATGGCCCAGGCCAGGCATGTGCGGTCTCTCAGGAAGCGACGCTCTGCAGGTAGGGGCGCATAACGTTTGCGACACGACAGATCCTGGCGTAGTGCCAGAGTTCGTCCATTGTGAAGCGCCGCTTCCCCCAGCCGTCCTGCAGCGCCTCAATCGCCACGTCGATGCCGATCTTGTTGCGGAACTTGAAGCAGTCGGTAATCGTTTTGGCAGGACAGGTGACGCGTAGCATCTGATTACCGGATGGATGTTCCTCGATAC
>JBBRKX010000403.1:0-5476 GCA_038231675.1 Chthonomonadales bacterium
AATTTCATAATCTCTCTTATAACGAGATCGTCGAGGCGACCGGCCTCACGCTCGAAAACGTAAAAACGCGTCTATCACGTGCCCGAGGAATGCTTCGTCGTAAACTGGAACCGTACTATCGCATGTAGCATGTCGGCTCAGTCGGGTTGAATTGCTTGTATGCAACGTTTCTGCCTGGATTTCCCCGCCGTTACGAGATCGATCGTGGCCAGGATGGAAGCGCTTTTAATGGAGGACCCTCGAACCGAATGAAGATATGTATTCGCAGCAAAACGCCCATGGCCTCGCTACTGCTTTTCAGTACACTTCCCGCCGCCGTGCTGGGATTGATTGTCGCCTCGGACACCAGCCTGGCCGCACAGACCGCCACTCCCGTCCCGCAACCTGCACCGCTCGCTCAGGCAGGCGCTCAAGTGAAACCGGACACGAAACCGGCGCTTCCTCCCCCGGTGCAACCAGGAGCGCCCGTTTTGCCTCCGCTGCCGACCGCGGCGGCTGGGCCAACCATCGGCGAGATCGTTGTCCTGAACAACAAGCTATTTTCCAAAGAGTTTATCATTTCCGCAAGTGGGCATCAGGTGGGTGAGCCTTGCAACGAGAAAACCCTGGACGACATGAAAGTCAAGCTCTTCGCAACCGGTTATTTTGGAATGCATAGCCAGGATGTGGAAGATGCGGTCAAGGTGCACTCGGAAGAGATCAACGGCAAGTGCAGAGTGGTGATCGAAGTGGACGAGAACGACTCCATCAAGGGCATCAACATCACCGGCGCGGGACCCATTAAACCCGAAGAAGTCCAGAAGCTGCTGAAGTTGAAGGAAGGAGTGGTTTACAATCCCAACCAGTTCCTTCGCGATACGCAGGAGATTCAGGACCTTTATACCAAGCGCGGTTATGTCATGGCGTTCAGTCAGGACTCGGGAATCGATGAAAAAGGCTTCCTGAACGTTATCATCGTGGTCACCCGCGTCTCGCATATCAAGATCGTCAAAAACCATAAAACCAAGCGCAGAGTCATTATTCGTGAAATGCGAACGAAGGAAGGCGATTATTACAATCGTGACCTCGTTCAAAAGGATCGTATTCGACTCTATAATACGGGGCTGTTCGATGAGGTGCTGGTGGAAGAGCGCTCCGTGGGCGCGGGCCAGATCGACCTCGTTATCAGTGTCGTGGAAAAGCGTACCGGAACGATCGCCGTCGGTGTCGGATACAGTAACCGGCAACAGCTGGTAGGCCGGGCGGAAGTAACGGAGACAAACTTTCGGGGCATGGGAGAAACCATCAACTTGCTCTGGGAGACCGGGACGCTCGACAGTCGAAGCAGCGTGGAACTGGGCTTCACGGAGCCCTATCTGGACCGCAAACAGACTTCGCTCGGCGTTCAGCTTTATGACAAGGTGATCTACCGGTTCTCGAATACACTGCAAAGCAGTGTCGCCAACACCAATACGAGTTCGAGCCAATATCATGAACAGCGTACCGGCCTCACGCTGACGATAAGCCGGCCGCTCCGTGAAAATATCCGCGTCGCGCTGACAGGTCGCGCCGAGTCGGTCCGCACCAATCCGTTGAACCTGGATCCAGCCAGCGCCTCCATTGTGCAGGATGGCCCGATCTATTCGGTTGGCGGATCCATTGTCCGCAATACCAGAGACCTCGACCTCGATCCCGTCACGGGCGCATACCAGACGTTTAACGTGCAGGTGGGGCACGCTCAACTCAAGCCGCCCGCTAATCTCTTCCTTATCGGAAGCGTACATGGCAATGTGTCTTTTGCAAAGTCTTCTTTCGAGTGGAGGCAGTATTTGAGTCCGACCGGGCCTCGCCCGCGCAACAAGCCGGACGCGGATAAAAGCACGGTGGCGGTGCGAGTGATCCTTGGCGGCTCCACGGGAACACTGCCGTTTTTCGAACAGTTCTTTGTCGGAGGAGCGGAAACGCTTCGTGGTTATCGTGAAGACCGCTACTGGGGAAGCAACTATTATCTCGCCTCCATCGAATATCGCGTTCCTCTGGCGCGTCGCTTGAAAGGTGTCCTGTTCCTCGACTCCGGAGATGCATGGGGAGGCCCCTATCAGGAGGTGCATATCAATGGTTTCACTCAGGGCAACTTCAGTCCGCACTTCGGCATTGGACCCGGCATCCGTGTCGGGACGCCGCTGGGACCCATTCGCCTCGATTATGGATTTGGCGATGAAGGCGGCAGGTTCCACTTCAGCATCGGAAATGTCTTCTGATACTTCTCCGCCGATCAAGCCGGTGAAATGCCCGCGCGGCAGATAGCGGGCGGCGATATTGAGGAGGATCGGCTCAGATCCGGTTGCTTTCTTTCGCGGGTTCTTATCTGCTATAATGACCGGAGTGACCCTCAAGAAAGGATAGTTATTCAATATGTCCGAACCTTCGCGCGTTCTTCGCGCCATTGTTGTGACTACCATGGCGCTATGCTTTGGCGCTTCCCTTATCGGAGCGAAAGCGGGCGAGGCGGCGAATGGTGGCCTTAAGATCGCCGTCGTCAATCCCGCAGACCTCGTCGCCAAGTACAAATATACCGTGGAACAGCGCCAGGACCTGGATGCGAAAGCGGCCAGTCTCGAACTGACGCTCAGAACATGGGCCAATAACCCGCTTATCCCAGAGGTCGATCAGAAGAAGATGAGTGAACTGGTGTTCAAAGGGGATGCGGCTCTCTCAGGCCCGGAAAAGGATCAACTCAAGAAGATCCAGGACCGAAGCAAGGCTCTTGGCGACGAATATACCTCCCTCGGGCAGAAACAGGTCGGTCAAACCAATGCGCAGGACGCTCAACGTCTTCAGGAGTTCACCCGACTCGTCAACGATACGAATAAGCGCATCGATGACTATAAGACCTCTCAGCAGACCGAAATCCAGGCTCAGGCTGCCAAAGTGCGCGATAAGGTCGATACGGACGTTCATGCCTCCATAGCAAAGGTTGCCAAGGATAAGAATTACAACCTTGTGTTCAGCAGCGAAGTAGTGCTCTATGCGGATAGCGATATTACGCAGGCGATCCTGCACGATCTCAACAAATAAGACGGAAGGTTCGGCCTGGAGTGGTGGCGAGAAAGCCGTGTTCGTGCGCGCACAGGGCGAGGTAGGGGCGCGCACTGCGTCATGCCTCGCCCTCCTTGCGCTTTTGGCTTGTTCCGGTTGCGGTCGTACGGCGGTTCCCCTGATCGGCTCCAGAACGGTCCGCGTAAAGATAGCTTCCCTGCTCCCGCTCCATCCCGCCTGGCAACAGGTGGCCACCCTCGATCAGACGATCGCCCAGTTTACCTCTTCCGGCGCCGTTGCCGGCCCGCTTGTCTGGGCCGCGACGGCGCTTCCCACCCCGCTGCACGTGCCTGAGGCGGTGCCCGCCGGGCTCGCGAAGGATCGGGACCTGCGCGTGAAAGAGGATGCCCGCAAATACGTCGCGCAAGTGACGCAAAGCGTGCATAATCGCGCGGCTCAACATTTTTTACGGGTGGAACGCGCGGAACGGAAACGTTATAATGGGGAGGTAACCGCCGAGACCGCGCGGCGGGAAGCGGCCCTGAGATCTGAAAATACGCGTGCCGCACGTTTTTTTAATCTTGGAATTAGGAACCTGGGGTTTCGTGACGTCGCTCTTCAATCACAAATCCATGTCTATACCGGAATCTCCTTGCAAGACGCGGTTACGCAGCGGGCGAAACTTCAGGGCGATATTTCCGCCCTGGTTCAAAAGCGCGACGCATTGCTGAATGCCGACGTACATGCCATTGTCGAGAGTCAGATGGCGCCCTTTCGAGCGGGTATGGCGGCCCGGATGGAGCAGGTCCTGAAACAAGATCGGGACAAAGTCAATGCCCGAGTCGCCGAGCGGATCACAAGCGAATCGCAGCGGGTGAATGTGATGACGGATCCCATTCCTCCTCTTGGAAGCGGCACGCTTCCACCGGAAAATAAAGCGACCACACCGCTGGTCCTCTCGGATACCGGCGCCGTAGGCGGGCAAGGACAGGGGCAATTCCGTGTTGCCCTCGTAAGCCAGCGAGCGTCCTGGCAGTCGCAGAGGGATCGGCTTATCCGTATGATTCAGGCGGATACGGTCAAATCGGTCACTGCTTTTCTGCGCAAGCGCGGTTGGCGGTTGGCGAAGGAACAGGATAGTCGGGCCGCAGACGTTACCGGAGAAGTGGCGAACGCGATTCGATCGGAGTGGCGCTCCGGCGGCTCGGATTGAGGTTGCCTGATTAATAGTGAAGGATAGCAAAGACTTGACACTACAAATGGAATGGGATCTTCAGCAGATTGCAGCCGTTGTGGGCGGCAGTGTCGTGGGGGATGCGGCCACGCAGATTACGGGCGTCGCTTCGATCGATGAGGCCGCGGAGGGAGACCTCGTGTTTGCCGAGAGCGACCGCTTCGCCAGGGCAGCGCTTCAATCGACCGCCGCGGCTATCTTGACTTCCGAAAAGGCGGCGCCTGCCGCCGCGTCCAAGCCACTCATCCTTGTGGAAGACCCTCGACGGGCATTCGTTCAGGTTTTACAGGCGTTTGCGCCGGAATTGGTCGCTCCTCCTGGAGTACACTCTTCCGCTTTCGTTGCAGCGAGCGCCACGTTTGGAGCGGATGTACATATCGGGGCGAATGTGACGGTGGGTGAAGGCGCTGTTCTTGGCGCTCGCGTGGTCCTTTTTCCTGGCGTGAACGTGGGAGAAGGGTGCGTGATAGGGGACGAAACGGTACTGTATCCCAATGTGGTGCTTTACCCCCGCGTTCGCATTGGATCGCAGTGTATCCTGCATGCCGGCTGCGTCATTGGTGCGGATGGCTTTGGGTACATTCCCATCGGCCAATCCTTGCAAAAGGTGCCCCATCTGGGGACCGTGGAGATAGGAGATCAGGTCGAGCTGGGGGCGAATTGTTGCATCGACCGTGCCAAAACAGGGGTAACTCTGATTGGCGCGGGAACGAAGATGGATAACCTCGTGCATGTCGCCCATAATGTAAAGGTCGGTTATTCCTGCATTCTGGCGGCGCATACCGGTGTTGCGGGAAGCACCACCCTGGGGAATGGAGTCATTCTTGCAGGGCAGGCGGGCGTGAAGGATCATGTCTCGCTGGGAGACGGAGCGCGTGTCACCGCTCAGGCCGGGGTCATCGGGGATGTCGCCGCGGGGGTTACCGTATCGGGCTTTCCCGCCCGCCCGCACTATGACAGAATGCGCGAATACGCCGCAACTGCGGTTCTTCCGGAGTATTTGAAACGGGTGCGTGCTCTTGAGAAGCGCCTGGATGCTCTGGAGCAGCGGCAGGAAGTCTGATGGGCGGATGACGGCGTGGTCCGTGAACCGCCTCTGGTTGTCATCCATTTTCGTCGCCCCATTTTCTGGAGAACCGATGTTTCAGCGAACGCTTGCGAAGTCCTTTACCGTGGCCGGAATCGGCATTCATAGTGGAAGTCAGGCTCGAATCACGGTGCATC
>JBBRKX010000404.1:0-5462 GCA_038231675.1 Chthonomonadales bacterium
AGCTTTGGAGTTTCGCCACCCCAGTTGGAACCAGGACGCAGTCTTTGGACTTCTGGAGCAAAAGGGCGCGGCATACTGCATTATGAGTGGTGCCCGCTTACCCTGTATTCTCCGTGTCACCTCCTCGTTCGCCTACGTCCGCATGCATGGACCCGATCACGAGCATCTTTATGGAGGCTCGTACTCCGAAGACGACCTGCGCTGGTGGCGCGATCGGATCTTTGAGTGGACGGGGAGCGGCCTCGACGTCTACGTCTATTTCAACAACGATGGCGGCGGCAACGCAGTGCGCAACGCGGATACACTACGCTATTTGTGTGGAACGTAAAGGAATCCGGAGGAATCGGGAAGCACAAAATGTGACTCGCGCGAGGCATTTACTTTACGTAACTGATGGCTACGCCGGCCAGACCTCCGCCTAGTACAAGCCACGCGGAATTGATCCGAAATCGGATAAGCAAAATCGCACTGACAATCGCCAATGCAACCGTGATTTTATTTATGAGCGCGGCTTGGCCGAGTTGCCAGGCCACCACGGCCATTAACGCGAGCGCGGAGACGTTCACTCCATCCAGGAATGCGCCGGCCATAGGAGAGCTCCGTATGCGCGCCACAAGGGGACCGGTAACGCCGACCAGGAAAAAAGCAGGCATAAAAATGCCCAGTGTCGCGACCACTGCTCCTCTAGGCCCTGCCAGCACGTAGCCGATAAATGTCGCGGTGGTGAACACGGGTCCTGGCGTCATCTGCCCAACCGCGACGGCATCCAACAACTGACCTGATGTGAGCCAATTGCGTTGCGTCACGAGTTCGGTCCTAAGGAAAGCGAGCAGCACATAACCGCTCCCGTACACAACGGATCCCAACTTTACAAACACGAGAAATAGCGGCTTTAATCCCAATGAAGCGGCAGCACCCATCCGGCCGAAGCTAAACGCCACGGCGGCAAGCGCAAGTACAAAGCTCAATAGGGGCAAGCCGGATCGCAATGGCTCTCTCTCAGATTGCGTAAGCCGATGTTTGCATAGCGCGATGAAACCCGCGCCGATCAATATTGCCAGCGGATCGAGACGGTTGACAGCGAATAGAAGAGACAGGACGCCGAGAGTGATGAGAAACCGCGACTTCAGGGCAGTGCGTCCAAGATTCCAGAGGGCTTGAGCGATGACGGCGATCACAACCGGTTTGATTCCTATGAGAAGCCCGGCCGCTTGAGGTATTTGACCGAATCGCATGTAGGCCCATGCAATAGCGAACACAATTAGAAATGCAGGAAGAATAAAGCAGATCCCGGCTAAAAAAATGCCAGGCCAGCCTGCTTGTTGGTAGCCGATGTAGAGGGCCACTTCTGTCGAACTGGGGCCCGGTATGAGATTGGCCGCTCCAATCAGGTCGATAAACTCCGCATTCGTCAGCCATTTCGAGCGCTCCACCACCTCATCCCGCATCATGGCAAGGTGGGCTGCGGGCCCGCCAAATGCGGTGAGGCCGAGGCGAAGAAAAAGGCGCGCCAGTTGCTCTAAGGTAGCCCTGGGGGGTGTCGCTGGATTCCTAATTTCTAACATATATCGCTCGTCGGAATCATACATTGACCCAGTCTTGTATGGAATTCGAAAGCTGTGAAACAATACCGAGCAGGGAATTATTCAAACCCTGCTCGGTCCTCACATGCGATGCAATTTCGCACATGCAAGACTACATCTTGCCGCCCATTTTATCGCCCATCTTGCTGTGCATTTTGCCATGCGACATTTTGCCGTGCATTTTGCCATGCGACATTTTGCCGTGCATTTTGCCATGCGACATTTTGCCGTGCATTTTGCCATGCGACATCTTGCCGTGCATCTTGGAATGCATTTTGTCACCGCCCATTTTGCCGCCAGACATTTTATCCTGAGCGACAACAGGAACGACCGCCGTGATCGCCAGCAATGCAAAAGTTGCCAAAACCGAAATCCGTGTGATTGTCATGAGTTCTACCTTCCGTAATCGAGACCTTGATGAGGCGGCTAACCCGTGCCGCCGGGGATACTTCCGAGTCTAATGCCCGGCGTACCAGTCATAACCAAGTTCGGCCCAGTAATCTTTAGGCCGCTCCTTGGTAAAGCGTATCGTTCCAATGCGCTTGATGTTCTTGATGCCGTACTTAACCGGTATTACGAGCCGCAATGGCGCACCATGTTCCGGTGTAAGCGGTTTTCCGTTCATCTCGTAACATAACAATGTCTGGGGATGCATCGCGCTTTCTAGATCCAAACCGACGTAATAGGCGCCGTCCGGCGTTTCGATGGCGACATAGGGCGGTAAGTTGGATGTTTTCACATTAGGCGCATACTGAGTCACAAAGTCCGCGAAACGTGCGCCGGCCCACTGCACCACCACGCTCCAGCCTTCAATACATTTGAGCTCGGTGACCATTTCTACTCTGCGAAGCTTCTTAATATCCGCCAGCGTCAACGACAATCCTGAATCGGCCGCATCGGCTGAACTGGCAGGTTCTGTGTCATCGGCATTGGAAGTATCACTCTGTGTATCGGAGGCGCCGTTCGCCCCCTTATCGACCGAAGTTGCTTCTGGCGCCATCACCAACGGCTTCTTGTGTCCGCCGCCTTTCTTATCTACGACCGATGCATCCAGCAGCGTAAATTTGCGGTCGAGGGCGCTCTGACTGGTGTCTGCAAGCCCGCTAACGGTTAACTTCCATGTTCCAGGATCAAGCTCGTCTGTAAGCCCAACCTCCCCGTTTTCCTTCGGCGTGGAGACCTGTGAGCGCGAAAATGTCGGTGCGAGACGAGATGTACTATAGTAATCTCGGGCGATATTCTCATTGATCTCCAGACCGACGCGAAACGGCCAGGGTATTCCGCCCATCATACGCTGTTGATTTAACCACCGCCAACCCAGGATTCCCGCCCCTATTACCACCCCACCGCGTAAAAAACTAAGTCGCGACATCCGCGTTATCTGCCGCTCTACTTCCGCATCGTTCGCCCCCACGGAAAGTTCAAGATGCGAAAGTGCGGAGGACTGGCCTTCCGTAATGATTTCCCTATCCGGGTTGGCCGACCGTTCCGATGGCATTAGGGTCGAAACCGGTTGCTCGGATGGTGCGAATGGCTCCTTATTCGCCTCGACGTTGGGAGATTCCCCCTTCTTGTCATCTGAATCGCTCATGGTTGCTCCTCCGTCGTAACTTCATACCCCGTCACCATCGCTCGGAAGTTGTTCCAACCGGCTCGAATCACCTGAGACACATGCACAAAAAAGAATAGGACATATCCCACAGTCAGCCAGAAATGCAGAAAACGGGCCATTCCATAACCGCCGAGCAGGCCGGTGAGCCAGGCAAACTGAACGGGCTTGTATATGGCCAATCCAGTTACAAGCGAACCAACGCCCATCAGAATGATGCTTGAGTAGGCGATCTGTTGCGCACCATTGAATTTCCTTTTTGGCGGCTCGTATTTACTCAAATGCAGGTCGTGCAATGTAACCTGAATTGCCTCTTTGAAGGAATGGCGGTTCGGGACGAGATAACGCCACTCTCCAGAGATCGCCGTATAAAGGACATAGCATAAGCCGTTGACGAAGAAGATCCACATAAAGAGGAAATGCCAGGCCATCCCTTCCCACAATCTCGCATCCAGGTGGTAGAGCCCGCCGTCACCGGTTTTTGGATCCACGCCCGGACTGTAGAATTGCGATGGAAAGAGATGGATTCTCCAGGAGCCGGCGCCAATGCCATACACATCGTTTGCCCAATAGATCAAAAGACCGCTCCAGATCATCACCATCAGCACCGGAAAGTTGATCCAGTGAAACCATCGGATCGCAAGAGGATGTTTCTTATCCAGTCGTTTCAAGAAGAACACCTATTTTTCATGGGACCTAATCCTTCTACGACAGTTTGGAACGACGTCATATCCGCATTTTTAACCATGGCCGAAGAAAGGAAGTTCCATTCTCGCTCAAATTTTAGCAAATGCTTTTTTGCAATAGCATAGCCATCAACTTTAGTACGTTACCAATGCGCCAATTTGATCCGAAGTTCCTTGTTCCCCCTCCCATCCGGGATGGTTTGGGACCCAACCCAATGATGATTTCGGTTCAATTCAAGACCATGCCTTCCCATAAGGAACTTTGAATGCCCTCCCGTTTGTTAATTTCGCGGGAAGCCCCGCATTGAGATACCGGTTGTTTACCGCTTAGCAACCTTACCGCGATGCACCTATTGCGCCGTTGATGAATATGGCTTCACGCCGGAAATTCGCTTCATAAATCAATCGGTTAAGGGATCTATGACAATTCACCAGACACCAGATGACGCAAGGCCGATCCGTGCAGATGTAGACAATCGCCGCACCGCATATAAAGAGGTTATAGGGCGTCATGAAGCCCATTTATTGCGTGCATCCCGACGCATGTGCGGCGGCCAGGAGGATAGGGCGCAGGACCTGGTTCAGGATGCGCTTATTCGCGGATACGAAGCATTTATCGATGGTCGGTTCCAGCCTGGAACCAACGAGCGCGCCTGGCTCCTCCGAATACTGACCAATCTCTTTATCAACGATTACCAGAAGCGCAATAAGTGGGAAAGCGGAGTAGATATCGATCACATAACTCCGGCTGAGGCCAAACAATCCTCGAACGGAATTGCGTCGGATGGGGACGTGCCGCATCTCGCCCTGATGGCTAACGTCATGGACGAATCTCTCGAGAATGCGCTCGCTGGGCTTTCAGACGAACAACGTGCGTGCGTGGTATTGGTCGATATCGAAGGAGCGGAATATAAAGATGCGGCGGCGGCGCTGGATATCCCAATCGGAACCGTCCGTTCGCGGCTCGCACGCGCGAGGCTCCAGCTCCATGCACTTCTTTATAACTATGCGCAAGATCGGAGACTCGCATGAACCCAACACCGACAAAAGGGGCCGAAGATCGGCCAATCGAGGCCTGCAGTCACATGGAGGACTATGTCAGCGCCCTCGCGGATAATTCTTTGACCGGACCGATGCGCTGGTACACCCGCCTGCATGTGCTCTACTGCTCTCGTTGCGGTCCTGCACTCAAAGGTCTGCTTGCGCTGCGCGCCCGGCTGAAAGCGTTGATCGGCACACAGGCCGATACAAAGGCTACGGTGCTCACGGACGAACGAAAATCCGCGATCGATCATGCAATGGACACACTGGATAAGCGTGAGTAATGCCGATCAAATTTAGTCCTATGCGTTTTTCTCGGGCTCGGTGGCTCTGGCGGCGGGCGTTTCCGCGATCGGGATCAGGGCTTGCTCCAGCCTTATGAGCCGGTCGTCGATCGCATGAAATGCCGTGTGTACTCCCTGCACAGCCCTGAACGTGCTTACACCGACCTCGTAGTCCAGTTCCGCGCGTTTGTTTGCATAAGCGCTCTGACGATTCTGGCTGATGAGCACAAAGCCACTGATGAAGATTGCCTCCGCACCC
>JBBRKX010000405.1:0-5458 GCA_038231675.1 Chthonomonadales bacterium
GCAGCCTCGATCTCGCTGGGCTGCAAGGGGAACCGCACTTTCACCGGGCTGCCGGACGAAGAGATGTATGTGAGCATTCCGGCGGACAAATGGGCCGCAGTGGTGGACCAGATCACTCGCGTCCAGTCGGCCAACAACACGATGGAAGGCCATTACCTGCGGCAGAAGGTGCAGTTCGGGGCCCCATAGTCGCATAAGCCCGAATGACTCCTATTATTCAGTCCCAACCACAAGGAGAGTGTTACGATGACGAAAGCAAAAGTGCTCCTGTTCTGGATCGGCGGTCTCGCGTTTTCCGTGGCGGCGTTCTTCGGATTCCGCTGCCCGGCGCAGGGCTGTCCCGCCTGCAAGATAGTCGGAAAATAGAAGCATTGCTCCAAGATTAAGTAGGAGATTGTTCGCACAAGGTGAAACCTACTTCGGGATGTGCCGCAGTATAACACACTCCTATCTCAACTGCTAAAGGAGCTTTTCCCATGTCCGGCGACGATGTAATTTCCAACCAGAAAAGCATTCTGGAAAATCAACAGAGCATTCTGAAGAATCAAGCAGCCATCCAGGCCAACCAGCAGGACATCAAGAGCAATCAGGACAAGCTCGACGCTATCCTCGCTAACCAGAAGAAAATAGGGGCGAACCAGGAAGACATCAAGAGCAAACTCGCTCAATTGCTGGCGAAGTAAGCCGCCTCAAAAAAGATGTACCCCCCTCGCCAGCATGAAAACATAATGGCAGGCTGCTTGATGACACCAGGCAGCCTGCCATTGATTTGAGTCGCTCTATAGCAGGGCTACTTCCCGCCAACGGCGGAACCACTGCCTGCGTTCTCTTTTTGCGTTTGCGGATCTGTCTTCTGTCGCAGTTCGGGCGGGAACCAGCCGCCGGTGGGATAGTCCAGCCCATACACATCGGCCATGCGGTTCAGCAGGGAAAACATCCCTACTTCAACCGACGCCTCCCATATCTGCTCGTCTGTCCAGCCCACATCACGCATCGCCTGCACATCCGCATCCTGGGCACGCGCCGAATTCAGCGTTAATAGCTTTACAAACTTCAGCAGCGCCTGATCCTTCGGAGTCAACTTGACTTTAGTCAGATCCCCGGTTCCGATCGCATCCACGATATCCTCGTCCACGCCTTGCTTCCGCAACGCGGAAGCGTGTGAGCCCACTCAAAACTTGCATTTGTTAAGAGAGGAGACATAGGCCGCGACCATCTCATGCTCGCGTCGCTTCAGAAAGCCATCGCTGAAGTGCATCTTCGACATGATCTGAAACATCTGGTAGGTATCCGTGCGCAGCGACAGGGTCTTTACGATGCCGGGCAGCCCGTGCTTCAATGCTTCCGGCGGAGCGCCGTAGAGTTCGGGCGCTTTGGGATCGTCCTCATCGATCCACTTGAGGCGGCCCATAAGGCTTCCTTTGCGAACCGCGGCGCGGATCTCGTCCGGCTGAGAGGTGCGGGCCAGTTCGCGGCCGAAACGGTCGTAGACCACTGCGGTCGGCGTCGCTTTGATCAGATACTGCTGCGCCGCAGGAGCCGACAGATCTTTCAAGCGCACCACATCCAGCACAATCTTTTCGCTCGAGGGCAGCTGCTTTTGCAGGCCCGTGAGAAACTGCTGTTCGATCACGCTGGTAGCCTGAAGGAAAAGCACCACCGTCGTGCTCTCTTCCTTCAGGATCTGTTTGACATCGAAGCGAGCGCCGGTCGAAACCACTTGCGCTTTACTTTGGGCCCGCGCGATGCCGGGCATCGCGAGAGCAGCACAGGCCGCGAGGCCGATAACAAGAGCCTTCACGTTTAATACCTCCTTAAAAGATAAGATCATGGCTTCTTTTCTTCGCCTCCAGGCTTCCTGGCCGGCGAAGGCCCGAACGGATCTCCAGGTTGTGGAGCATCGGTACGGCCATAGAGAGTGGTTTCGGGAAAGTAAGCATACCAGCCGTACCACTGGCTCAGATGGCTGTCCAGCCGTTCCAGCGTCTTACCCGCGAGCGGCCCTTCCATTCCCAGGCCTTCGATATTCCAGCGTGTCCCGGTTTCCTTATCATAGAACGCGATGGATTTCCCCTCCATTTTGCGAGCCTGGAAGGTCAATGTCTTGCCGTCCAGATTGCGCGATACCGCCGCGGATGCAAGGGCCTCCGGGTCCAGCAGCACCGCAACGGATGTGGGGCCAACCATATCGTTGATAACGTTGCCGGCGTCCTGGAGACTCTTGATCGGATAGGCGCGTCGCAGGGGAGTATCCGTCTCCTTGCCGTCCGCGTCCTTCTGAGGCAGCGTGACGCCAAGCACCTTATCGAAGGGAGGCAGGCGCTTATCCGCCCGGGTCACCGTGGGTCGAAAGAAGGGAGCAGGAAACTTATCGTACCCACGCGGTTCTGGATGGCCTTTCGGGTTGTAGTACTTACTGTAATCCGTATCCGGAGACATGACCCGCGTGTCCGGATGAAGCTTCGTCCACTCCGCCCATGTCGTGTCGAGGACAGCCCCGGCTTTCAGTCGCTTGCCGGCGAGCGCCCCCGAGGCAAACAGCCCGCTGCCCTGAAGAAACACGCTCTCCGTTTCGCGGTCACAGAGCGCCACGACGCCATTGTACAGGCCATAGAAGTCGAGATGGACCGGCTTCTTGCCATCCAGATTGAGGTCGTAACGGATGCCGGTATTGCAGACGCTGCAGTACGTGATGGCGAAGTTGGCATCGCCTTTGTCCGCCGTGGACACTTTATCGTTGACCACATGGTGCCACCAGATGAAGCGCGTGGGATAGGCGCGGCTCTCGCCGTTTACGGTCACGCCAAGCACATAATCCTTCGGCTCAAGGAAGTCGGCCTCTGCCGCGCGCACCATTTTTGGCATATCGAGAGAATGGAACGGGACCCTATTGCGGCCGTCCCAGAGCGCATTGGGATCGATGCCCGCCGCAAACGGCCCTTTAGGCTTCTCCGCCGCAGGAGGCTGCGGTCGGGGTGAATCCTGCGCCTGCGCCCGTTTAAACGGGACGAATAGCGCAAGACTCAGGAGACAAAACATAGGCAATCTAACGAAGGTCATATTGGGTCGCATCGGATCAGTCCTCCCGGAACCAGGCCGACGCGTTGGGCGCAAGAGACTCTCGGAAAGCAACGCCGGAAGAGCTGGGGGCGCTCCACGAACGATCGGAGCTCCTGAACCATTTGGCATGGCCATCGCCGAGTATGGAGACGGAACCGCCGGTATGGCGGAACCGAGCGGCGCAATACGCGTCGGCTCCCGTAATCGCCAGATTGGGAATCGGTGGAAAGCCCGTTTCCGGGCCTTTACAACCGGAGAACCAGTCATCCCCCGCCACTGCGGGCCGTACTCCGGTGCCATGCACGACGATGACCACGGAGGCAGGCGCCTGCATGGAAGCCAGCGTGCTGATGGCGCCAATGATGGGGGGACTGCCATTGCCCGAGAACATCGGCATCAGGTTGCCATTGGCCACATAGCTCATGCCGGGATCGAACTGAGCGGCGGGAAACGGGTTGGGCGTCGGGTCGCCGGGCTGCGAGGGGATCGCTTTATTCGCGAAACTAGGGCAGACCCAGAAGAGGGCATAAGAGCGCCCCGCCGGTCCCGAAACCTGTGTAAAGGAGCCTTTTGTCCCCGATTTGACATACGGTTCCACCAGGTCATACCACATGATGAGGGGACCATTGCCGGGATTGTTCGCCGCAAAAGGCAGCGTCTCGTCGTAGTCCTGGGTATACATCATGATCCCCATCCCTGCCTGTCGCATATTGGAAAGGCAGGCAGTTTGGCGAGCTTTCTCCCGCGCCTGAGCGAACACGGGAAACAGTATCGCCGCTAGAATAGCGATGATAGCAATTACTACGAGCAACTCAATCAGGGTAAATCCGTTCCGCGCACGTTTCATGGAGGAGTTCCTTTCGGGCTGCCGCGCACCGAGAGTGGGAGCGAATCCGACGATGATAAAGAAGGAGGTTCGCCCCGAATTAAAGATGAGGACTGCAAGCACATCGGGGAGTATACAGTATTCCCGGACAGAAAGCAATATACAGGCTTAAATTTGCGAACACTTAAATTCTTCCCTGTTCCGCATCATATATGCGTGCATAAATTATTTCTCCTATACACTCCCCTTTTCTAGCCGCCATATATGCGTGACTCCCCTGCGCTCTACTACACCTCTTCCCGCAGACGATGGGCGGCTTGAGCCAGGGACCGCAGTTTGGCTTCGACATGCGCGACGTCGTTCATGGGGCGCGCCGAGAACGTGCCGAACCCACAGTCGGGATTCAGGAACAGCTTTTCTCTGGAGACCAGATTCAGCGCGTTTTTCACGCGGGATACAATCTCTTCGACCGTCTCAATTTCATTTGTACGCGGGTTGACGACCCCGAGACCCACCTCCTTCTCTTCGAACGCCAGCAGATCTCCGGCACGCGGCGTGGCGTATTCCAGCACCAACTGACGCACTTTCAGCCGTGCGAACCAGGGCTTAAGCGGCGCATAATTGCCCCGAAGCAAGGTTGCTTCGTTCCGGCTCCAGTTGCCCCGACAGACATGCAGACCGGTGCGAACTCCTTCCAGTCCCTCCACCACGCGATTGATCAGGCCGACCGCGAACTCCAACTCTTCCGCCGGATCTTTGCGCGCGGCAAGCGCCGCGCACATAAAGGTGCGCGTCTGCCCCTGGGTGAAGACGAGTTCCGTCAGCACCGGTTCGTCGAATTGAATGAAGTCCGCTCCCGCCTCCAGGAGAGCAAAAGCCTCTTCCCGTAGGATGCGAACAACGTCCTCGGCCAGAGCCTCTTTATCGGCATAGATCTTCCCGGTGATCTCGGGAACCCACATGGCTCGGGTGAGCAGATAGGGTCCGGGCAGGGGTACTTTCACCGGTTTGTCCGTATGACGTTTGAGAAACCTCACCTCCTCCACCGCGAGCGACTGGCGACGCGCGATTTTACCGATGCAGGTCGGGTTAAAAATAGAGTAAGCGGGCACATCCAGGGTTTGCAGCAATTTCTCGAATCCTGCTTTGTCCTCCACATAATCCAGCATGGCCGCAAGCGACATCAGGCGAACGCCGTCCAGTTTCTCGGAAACGAACGAATAAAAGTTGTCCCTGCGTTGCTCCCCATCCGTTACGATGTCCACTCCGGCGGATTCCTGGAGCCGCAGCGCCTCCAACACCGCCGCATCCGCGACGCGCTCGAACGCCGCTTCCGAGAGATCGCCACGGCGCTTTGCTTTCAGAGCACGCAGCAGGGATACGGGACGCGGCAGGCTGCCGACGGTCGTTACGGGAAACGAGGGAAGGTTTGAGGGCAGCATCTTCGTGGCGGCGTTCATTCGTTTTCGCCGTAGAAATAATCCTGCCGCCGCACCGCCTCGGTCAGCGCCCCAAACCCGGTCGTGCGACCGGGCAGCCAGGCCTTGAGTCCCTCCATATCCATCATTTCCC
>JBBRKX010000406.1:0-5455 GCA_038231675.1 Chthonomonadales bacterium
GGGACTTGCAGACCCTCATACCCTAAATCCCTTTCTCCCTGGATTCCCGAACTGCGTTCGGCGGGAGAGAGGGACTTCGACTGACGACCAACGGCACCGGCTATCGAAGAGACCTCCTTCTTTTGTTTTGCGACGGCTTTGCGCCTTGCCGCGCCTGGCATATGCGTTGACGAGTATATGCATCACGTTGACCCTCCTGCACCGCAAGGGTTGCGCACATCTGATCTCCCCCCTCCCTGACAATCGCCCAACACCATTGCCGAAAGCACCCGCCACAATCGCCCTACCTGATGCGGCCAAGCCGAAGGGAATAAGAACGCTCAAGAAATGCGAATATCGCCCCAACTTAAGAGCGAGCCGCAAGCAGGCAGTCGAAGTCCCCCTGCGGCTCCGCCTATTCCCGCCGAACGCAGTTCGGGAATCCAGGGAGAGGGGGATTTAGGAGGTGAGGGCGCCGCGTCAGGGATATGCGGAGCCGCAGGGGTGAGGATCTGAGGGTTCCAGTTGACGGCCAACCACGTTCAGGCTATAATAGTCGGAGATCGGCCAGGATAGTCAGGAGTCGCGAGTGATCGACAGGAACGGTAGGGAAGGAAGCAGTATCGACCAACCCGAGGCCGAAGAGATTGGCGTCATTGTACGCGGATCGCTTACGGAAGGGCTGGAGATGCGGCTTGCGGATGGCGCCGGGGTCGAGGATCTTCGTGTGGGCAAGTTTGTCGTAGTGCAGGGCGAGCGAAACCGGTTTTTCGCGATGCTGAACGACGTCCAGCTTTCCGCCACCCATCCCGGCGTGCTTCTCAATCCTCCCCGCCCAGAGGACACTCTCAGCAAAGCGGTTCTCTCCGGCACGAGCACCTTCGGCACCGTCAAACTGCGTCCGATGCTCATGGTGCCGAACGGCTCCGACCCGGACGACGAATCCAGTCTGCTTCCCGTTAAAACCATCCCGCCGCACTTTAGCGCCGTGTACGAAGCGAGCCAGGCCGATGTGGGGCATGTGTTCGGCGATGAGAAACGCAACCCGAAGTTTTTCAATGTGGGCACGCCGCTCGATATGGACACTCCCGTCTGTTTGAACCTCGATCGGTGGGTGGAGCGCTCCAACGCGATCTTCGGTAAATCCGGGACGGGAAAGACCTTTCTCACGCGGCTATGCCTCAGCGGCGTGATCAAAGCGGAGAAAGCCGTCAACCTCATATTCGATATGCACAGCGAATACGGCTGGCAAGGCACGACCGAGGAAGCGGGCCGCAGCACGGTGCGCGGCCTGAAACAATATTTTCGCAATCACGTCCAGATATTCACCCTGGACCCCATCTCTTCAAGTCGGCGGAACGTGCGTCCCGATTTCGTCGTTAAGATCCCCTACAGCCAGGTGACCGTCGATGACATTCTCCTTCTGCAACGCGAACTGAACTTGAACCCTACCACGCTCGAGACCTGTTATGTGCTGGTGCAGCGGTTTGGCGAAGAGAAGTGGCTGAAGAAGTTTCTCGAAATGGACGTGGATGCGCTCAAAGATTTTGTCGAAGAAAATAATGCGCATCTCGGCGCGCTTTCCGCCCTGCAGCGGAAGCTGAACAAGCTGGCGAAGGATTGCGAGACGTTTCTCCTCCCGACAGTGCCGGGCGATGACGACGCGGTGCGCCATATTCTGGACACGCTGCAACGCGGCTACCATGTCGTGCTCGAATTCGGGCAGTTCGATCGGCCCAGCCAGTACATGCTGGTCGCGAATATTCTGACCCGCCGTTTGCATACGAAATACCGTGAACAGACCGAGCAATCCATGGGCAGCGGCGGTCAAAAACCGCGGCCGCTCGTCATCACCATCGAGGAAGCGCATAAGTTCCTTGCGCCGCACCTGGCCGACCAGACGATCTTTGGAACGATTGCCCGTGAGATGCGCAAGTACAATGTGACCCTGCTCATCGTGGACCAGCGCCCCAGCGGGATCGACGACGAGGTGCTTTCCCAGGTCGGAACGAAGATCTGTTGCCTGCTGGACGATGAAAAGGATGTGGACGCGGTGCTGACCGGGGTGTCGGGCGCGTCGGGGCTGCGCAGTGTGCTTGCGAGCCTGGAAACGAAGCAGCAGGCGCTCATCTTCGGGCATGCGGTTCCCATGCCTGTCGTCGTGCGGACTCGGGCGTACGACGACGAAGCGTTCCGGCTGTCGATGCTTGGGGAGACTCTCGAACTGCCCGCTGACGGCGGTGAAGAGGATAGAGAAGCGTTGCGCGCGCGCATGAAGCGGCAGGTCGACCTCGACTTTGCATAATGGATCGCCGGCACATGGCAAGCCGAAGGGCGTTGCTTTTCTCAAGCTTCGATTTCGCTGTCTTCTCCTTATCGCCAGGAACGAGTCGGATCGACGGTTATTCCGTTACACACTTTGCCATCATAGGGTATCAAAATAAACACAGGAATCCCCATTAACGTGCCCGCTTTTATCCGACAATCCGTGCGTCGGCTCCACTTCGGGCTCTGCATGCTGCTTGCCGTCGTCGGAATGTCCGCCATCGCCGGCGCCGCCCATGCGGAAGATAACGAGTTGATTCTTCCTCTGGAAGATCTGCCCGCTATTGTCTCTGCCGTGCTCCATTTCGCTCCTCCGACGAATACCACACCGAGTGGAACGGGGACGCCTGGCGGTCGTCAATTCGGTCCGATCACCGTGCAAAAGTTTAGCCATTTGCAATGGTCGCTGGATGGAAATTATCTGCGCGCTCAGGGGGGAGTGGAGGTCGTTTATACCGATCCTACTACCCACGAGCTTACGCAATTGTCGGCGGACACCATGGAGTACAACGCGGAAAACGCCATCGTCCAGGCCCACGGAAAGGTGCATATCGAGCGGCCGGAGGGAACCTTCAGCGGCGATGCCGTGACGTTCAACTTTCAAAGTCGGGCGGGTTTCGTCACAGGGGCCTCGATCATTTCTGATTACTTTCGCGTCAGCGGGGAACGGATCGAAACCCAGGCCAACGGGACATACGTGGTCTACAATGGATCCTTCACCACCTGCAATCGATACCATCCGGATTACCATATTCGCGCCAAAAAGCTGACGATCGTGCCGGGGAAATATATCTCCGCGCGCAAGGTCACGTTTTATGCCGGGCGAACCTCCCTCCCGACCCTGCCTTACTTTCGACGCAATCTCAGGTCCGGCAGCTCCAATGCCTTGAATATCACGCCGGGCTACAATCGCAGCGAAGGCATCACCCTCCGCTTTCAGGACAGCCCGATCGTCCAGCCGAATCAGACCTTCGACTACGATCTCCATGTCAATGTCAAGAAGTTTCCGACCGGGTTTCTCGCCTATCAGCGCGACATCTCGCCCACCCCGCCCGGCTCGCCCGCGCCCCGTGGCTTTCTTCCCACGCTCGACGACCCTCTGCGCGGCACTCTGGAGCAGTTTATCCCGCCTACCTACCAGGAGTATTCGGTAAGCCGATACTTTGGAGAAACGGAAAAACGAACCACCGCTTTCGCCACCCTCGAACGGGAGCAATATGTCTACAACCGCCGACGGACCGACCTCAGCGTATCGCGCTTTCCGGAAGTCGGAGTACGCTTTTCCAACATCCTGGGCAGGCCCTTCGAGCCGAGCAAAACGGATACGGCCGTGGCGGGCGAAACCGATTATATCCTTCGCAAGATCCCGGGCGCGCCGTTTCTGCTCGATTTCGAAGCATCCGTCGCCGCCATCCAGGAGCGGCCGACCTACAGAACCGAAGGGAGAATCGCGACACGCACTAATTTCGCCAGCCAGCCCTATTCTCTCGGCCGGCGGCTTTCGGCACGCGCGGGCGTGACTGACTGGTTGAATTTCTACTCCTCCATCGACGGCTACAATGTCTTTTCGCCGGAGGTAGAACTCGACTACGTTCCAACCAAGACCTCCATATTCAATGTCGGATATCGTTACCTGACGGATTTCGGCAAAACGCCCTTTGTGTTCGATCATCGCGATATCCGCCATGAGCTTCGATTTCAGTATCAGGTCGGGGGTCCGTGGGCTTTCGGCTACCTGTCCCGCATCGACCTCGAGCGGTCACGGGCTTATGACGCCGAATACGCGGTCGTCCGGAACTTCGACTGCATGCAGGTCGGTCTGGCGTACCGACTGCGCTCGCAATCCATCAATATCATCTTCAACCTCGTGCCCCCAGCGCGCAATCGCGAACGCCGCATGCCTCTGGGACGGACCGTCCCGTAGCCCGGGCAGGGATGTAACCGTCCGCCGCCGAGCAACCTGGACGCAATACGAACTTAGCAAAGGAACGATCAAGCGCATGGCCGCTCAAAGTATGGATCAGTTGGTGTCGCTCTGCAAGCGACGTGGGTTTATCTTTTCCGGGAGTGAAATTTATGGCGGGCTCCAGGGCACCTTCGATTACGGCCCTCTGGGAGTCGAACTGAAGAACAACCTGAAGAAGCTCTGGTGGAAACACAACGTCTATGAGCGGGACGACATGGAAGGCATCGACACCGCGATCCTCATGAACCCTTTTGTCTGGAAGTATTCCGGTCATGAAGACACGTTCGTCGATCCGCTGGTCGATTGTAAGACCTGCAAAGGCCGCTTTCGCGCGGACAAGCTTGGCGAATCTCAGTGCCTGAAGCATCCCAAGCAGCGCCCCGGCGAGTGCGAGGGAGCGTTGACGGAGTCCCGCGCCTTTAACATGATGTTTCGAACTCAGGTCGGCCCGGTAGCCGACAGCGAATCCTTTGCCTATCTCCGCCCCGAAACGGCGCAGGGCATCTTCATAAATTTCAAGAATGTGATCGATTCGACCAACCGCAAAATTCCGTTTGGAATCGCGCAGATCGGCAAGTCGTTCCGCAATGAGATCACGCCGCGCAACTTTATTTTTCGGGTTCGCGAATTCGAACAAATGGAGATTGAATACTTCGTTCGGCCAGGCGAAGACGAAGCGGCCCACGAACAGTTCATCGAAGACCATATGAACTTCTGGGTGGAAGAGATCGGCTTGAAACGGGAGAACCTGAGACTGTACGAGGTTCCGAAAGCAGAACTGGCGCATTATTCGAAGCGGACCGTGGACTTAATGTACAAGTTTCCGATCGGCTGGGAAGAGCTTGAAGGGATCGCCAATCGGACAGACTACGACCTGGGATCGCACTCACGGGACCAGGACAAGCTTTCCTTGACCTCCACGGTAACGAAGAACGAACACTCTACCGAACGTCTGACGTATTTCGATCAGCCCAACAACAAGCACATCATTCCCTTTGTGATCGAGCCGTCCGCAGGCGTGGACCGGGCGGTGCTCGCCGCGCTCACCGAAGCCTACGATGAGGAGACGCTGGAAAACGGAGAAACGCGGATTGTCTTGCGCCTGAAGCCCGCGCTCGCACCGATCAAAGTGGCTGTTCTGCCGCTCAAGAAGAACGCGGACGAGATCGTCGCGCTCGCGAAAAA
>JBBRKX010000407.1:0-5429 GCA_038231675.1 Chthonomonadales bacterium
GAGGTCGTGTCCCGTGAGGGCGCGATGAATTCAGGTGGAACCACGAAGGCTATAGCCTCTCGTCCTGTGCATTCTTTGTGCACGGTGCGAGAGGCTTTTGGTTTTGTTCGGCCACATGTGGCCGCGAGACCCGATGCATCCACCACGCACGCCAGATTCGGATCGGAACGGATAACCTATCGCGTTCGAAGGGGGAGAGGCAAATGGCGAAAGTTCTGGGTATGCGGTGTCGGGAGTGTGGCAATGAAGTTCCGATCAGCCCCGTGCATGTGTGTGAAATGTGTTTTGGACCGCTGGAAGTGATGTTGAACTGGGCCGAGATCGAAGGCAAAGTCACCCGCGAATCCATTGCGGATGGCCCTGCGTCCATGTGGCGCTATCACGCGCTGCTCCCGGTGGAAGGCCCTCCCACGGTGGGTAAGAATGTGGGATGGACCCCGTTTATCCATGCGAAGAACCTGGGGCGTGCGCTGGGACTGAACAACCTTTTCATTAAGAACGACGCGGTGAACCACCCCACCCTTTCGTTCAAGGATCGCGTGGTCGCCTGCGCCTTGACAAAGGCCCGTGAATTCGGCTACGATACCGTCGCTTGCGCCTCCACCGGCAACCTGGCGAACTCGGTCGCGGCGCATGCTGCGGAAGGCGGATTCCAGTCCTACGTCTTCATCCCTTCCGATCTCGAACAGGGCAAAGTGCTTGGCACGCTGATTTACGGAACGAACGTTCTCTCGGTGACCGGCAACTACGACGAGGTAAACCGGCTCTGCGCCGAAGCGGCGGGCAAGTACGGTTGGGCCTTCGTAAACATCAATCTGCGTCCCTTTTACGGCGACGGTTCCAAGACATTCGGTTACGAGATCGTCGAGCAGATGGGGTGGCGTACGCCCGACCACATTGTGGTTCCCTGCGCCGGTGGTTCCCTCATCAGCAAAATCTACAAGGGAATGAATGAACTGGATCGGCTGGGGCTGCTGGAGAATGGCGTACATACAAAAATGTATGCCGCGCAAGCCACCGGCTGCTCTCCCATCACCACCGCCATCAAGACCGGAGCGGAAGTCTTCCGCCCCCAGAAGCCGAACACCATCGCCAAGTCCATCGCGATCGGCAACCCGGCGGATGGTTACCTCGCGATGGAGACGGTGCGGAAGTCGGGCGGATGGGCGGACGACGTTACGGATGAAGAGGTGCTCGACGGCATTCGACTGCTCGGACGCACCGAAGGGATCTTTACGGAAACCGCCGGCGGCGTCACGGTCTCGGTGGCGAAGAAACTCGCCGAGCAGGGCCGCTTCAAGCCGGATGAAATCGTGGTCATCGCCATCTCGGGGATCGGCCTGAAGACGCAGGAAGTCGTCGTGGGCCAGTTGGGGCAGACGGTCGGCATCCAGCCCAACCTTGCCTCACTCGACGCGGCGCTCAAAACGGAGAAACTGCTCGTCGGAGCCCGATGATCTGGTCGCACGGTTTCATGCGGGGATTGAGAATCGCAGAGATGGAGAGTAGATTGAAAAGGAAAAATATATCATGCCAGTCAGCGTGCTGATTCCAACGCCGTTGAGAAAATACACTCATGAGGAAGAGACCGTGACGGCCGCGCCCGGCACGATCACGGCGCTCATCGCGGACCTGGAGAACCAGTTTCCCGGTATCGCGGCGCGCCTGACCGACGAACAGGGAGTGCTGCGACGGTTTGTGAATATCTATGTGAACGAAGAAGACATTCGCTTCTTAGCCGGAAAAGACACGGAAGTCAAAGACGGAGATGCGGTCTCGATCGTCCCGGCCATCGCCGGAGGTGCGTAGAAGTAGGTTCGCCGACACAGCCGAACGTTTCAATTTCCTTCAGGGAGGACGTGCTCACTCATGCCGCTTGTTACCGTTGACCTGAACGCACGGCGGGAGACCGCAGGCCAGCCAATCATATGGAGGCTGGCCAAACTGTTCAATGTGGTTACAAATATCCTGCGCGCGAGAGTCACAGAAGACTACGCCGCCGTTTCCCTCACGCTCGAAGGCTCCACGGAAGAGGTGGAGCAGGCGATTTCCTATCTCAAGGGTCTTGGGATCGTGGTAGGGTCGGAAGGATCTGCCGTACAGGACCAGGGGGAGCCGCCCGAAAACGCGGTTCCTCAGCAAAGCCGGATCTTTGTTCGTTTGGACGTCGTCAACGCGGCGCAGGCAAAGACGCCCATCCTGTTTCGGATCTGTAAGGATTTCGATATTGTCGTGAACATCGAGAGCGCGGCATTCGATGACGAAGACGGCGGCACGATGGAGATCCTTCTTTCCGGCCAGTTGTTCTTTGTGCAGCGTGCGATCGCCTATCTCCACACCACCGGCATTCACGTCAATCCACGACAGCGCTCCGTAACCGATTACAGCAACTTGTAAGAGGAGCGACTCCTTACCCCTGGCTGGAAGCAAAGGCGGCCCGGCGCAGTGTCACGCTCGCCAGGCCGTCCGCGCCGATTTCCACTTCCGCCACGTCGAACCGACATTCCGGCTCCTCTCCCCCTCCCCCGCGCCGGCCAAGATAGGCCCGTGCGACCTCCGCCAGACGGCGTTGCTTGCGCGTATCCACGGCCTCGATCGGACCACCATGCGAATGATCCCGGCGGGTCTTTACTTCCACGAACACAAGGACCGGCGACGCCCCTTGCTCCTCGGCGATCAGGTCCATTTCCCCGCTCGAGCACCGAAAGTTAGACTCCAGGATCCGCCACCCCAAACGAACAAGATGGGCGCGCACAATGTTCTCTCCCTGGCTGCCTAACCGCTTGTTATTCACGCCGGCGAGGCCTTCCGAGGCAGTTTGATCGTTGTGGGAGCTGTCAGGGGCTTGCCGTGCAGACACTCCGCGACCGGCCGATAAGAACGCCGATGCTCACTGCAGGGCCCATGCGCGTTGAGAGCGCGCAGATGCGCCGGGGCGCCATATCCTTTGTGGCCCGCAAAGCCATATTCGGGGAATTGGAGGTCCAGCGTGACCATCAACCGATCTCGCGTCACCTTGGCGATGATACTGGCGGCCGCGATGGAAGCGCTTCTGCCGTCCCCGCGCACGAGTGCGACCTGCAAGAGAGGGAATGGGCGCACGGGAAGGCCGTCAAGGAAAGCGATATCCGGAAAAAGCCCTCGGGGCAGATCCGCAAGCGCCAGACGCATCGCTTCATGCGAAGCACGCAGGATATTGATGTCATCGATGACTTCGGCGGAGACGATCCCGACCCCGACCCCACGCGCGGTCGCCATGATAGGCGCGAACAGGCGTTCGCGCTGTTCATGAGTCAGCTGTTTGGAATCGTTGAGGCCTTCCGGCATCCATGTGCGCGGCAAGACCACGCATGCGGCGACTACCGGCCCCGCCAGCGCGCCGCGCCCGGCTTCATCGATGCCCGCGATACATCGGTAACCCTCGGCCCAGACCTCGTGCTCTTCACGCCACCAATCCACGCTGGTCGTCATATCACCCTTTCGGAAGCATGTATGTTCCGCTCGGCGGGTTGTCTAAAGGCGATGAGCGGGGCTGCGGAGATCAGTGCAAAACGCGAATGCGGCTTGGAGGCCAGAAAACGAAGACTGCTTTCCCCATCACACGATCTCGATCGAGAGGCCCCCAGAATCGAGCGTCATTGCTATCGTTCCGGTTATCGCCCATCACAAAAAGCTGGCCCGGGCCAAGCTTCAGCGCCTGGCTGGTGGCATACATTGCCTGGGTCGGCTGCGGATCGGCGATCGGCTCTTTGATATAGTGTTTGGGGGTGGGATGTTGAGGATCGAAACAGCATTCGTCCAGCGGCTTACCGTTGCGAAAGACCGTTTTATCGTGGACGTAAATGGTGTCGCCCGGCAACCCGATCAGCCTCTTGATCAGCACGTTCTCTTTTTGAGGACGCCCATTATATAGGTCTTCGCTATCGGCGCTCTTCGGTGCTTTGAAGACGATGATGTCTCCATGTTGAGGTTCTGAGAACCGATATCGAAGCTTGTCCACGAAAATATGATCGTGGATCGTGTCGTTATGGGTGCGCTGGTCGTTCAAGTTGGCGCCGGCGTCGTGCCCCATCAGGGTCGGCTCCATCGATTCGGAAGGGATATAGAATGCCTGAACAAAGAACGGGCGGATGATCAAAAATACGAGCACCCCTGCGATGATCAGGGATTCCAATATTTCGGCGGCGCTGCGGGCGGAGGGCAGGACTTCCGGCGGCGCGTCTCTGCGGGTGGGAGCGGACTTTATACTGAGCAGCAGAATGCGCAGAACGGTAAGAGCCAGCGCGATCAGCACAATGGTGCCCACACTGAGGTTGGCGAGCAGTTCGGCTGCGCCCGTATCAGACGTCGGATTCATAGGAGCAGGGAGCTTTCTGGCGCGCGGCGGCCCCGCCTGAACTCCCTGCCCGTTCAGGGCAGAAAAGCAAGCGAGTATTCGGGCCGTGAATGTTTCGCAATGCGAAATATTCACGGCCCGACGGAGTGCCGCGCAAAGCCTAAATGAAACGCAGAGCCTACGGAGCCGCCGGGCAATGTCCGCCGCGCGAAACCACACTGCCCGCTCCGTAAGTCTGACGGAATCTATCGCTTGGCGTTACGGTCTTCCTTGATTCGGGCCGACTTGCCGATCTTATCGCGGAGGTAGTAAAGTTTGGCGCGCCGGACCTTCCCAAAGCGGACCACCTCGATTTTTTCGATACGAGGCGAATGCATCAGAAAGGAGCGTTCCACGCCGACGGTGTGCGAAATTTTACGCACGGTAAAAGAGGCGCGGTTGCTCTCGTGGTTCTTTGCGATCACGATTCCTTCGAACACCTGAATGCGCTCTTTGTCGCCCTCGACAACTTTTGCATGCACGCGCACCGTGTCTCCGGCGCGAAATTTCGGAAGCGCGACACGTTGCTCGACAGCGACCCGCTCGAAATCCGGCCGCTTCTTTTCTTTGGCATCCTGCTCGCGTCGGCGATTTTCGTTGTTCGCCCATATTTCACTCGCGCGCACAATTTCGGCGCGCTCGATCTCTCGTATCGTTTCCGGTCCCAGTGCCATCGGTTTCCTCTCGTTCCTGAGTATCTACGGGCTGCGGTTCTGGGGAACGAGGGGTCGCTCCGTCCAAACGCAACAGCAGTTTGTTATCGGGAGGCGCCGTGGGCTCCTCCGAATGCAACAATTTCCTGTCCTTCAAGGACAGATCCAGGCGGGCGAACAGATCGGGCCGCCGCTCCCTGGTGGATTTAAATTGCCACCAGCGACGCCATCGCTCGATCTCCGCGTGATGCCCGCAGAGCAGAATATCCGGTACGGCCCAGCCGTTAAAGAGGCGCGGGCGCGTATAGTGCGGGTATTCCAACAGGTTTTCGGCAAAGGTATCTTTGTTCGGCGCCTCTTCGTCCCCGAGCGCCCCCGGCTGCAACCGGGTCAGGGCATCC
>JBBRKX010000408.1:0-5418 GCA_038231675.1 Chthonomonadales bacterium
CTTCCTTGCAGCTACGGCGCAAGCCTATACGGTTCTGTCACTAATGTTCGGATCAAGTGATCACCTGGGAAGATCAGTCATGGAAACATTCAATCCGCGGACACCTTATCAATCGATGCGACATACTATACGTTTCCTGCTGGCGGTCGCTTTGTCCTCATGTGTGGCCTTGCCGGCGCTGGCGCAGACCTCCGCCCCAGTAGCCAATGCAGCCCCGCCTCCTGCCGCCTGCGTAGGAGGCACGCACTATTCAGGAGGCGGTATTACCGCAGCTACAGCCGTGTTTCTGGGGATTACCGGCACGATCAAGGATCTCAGACATACGTTATGCGGACCTCTAGGCGTCACCCATTACTGGGTGGGGGTTAGCACTGAAAGGACCGAATGGGTGCAAACGGGGTCGGCGGATCTGGGGACGGCCTATGGTATTGTTCCGGGCTACGAAATGTACTATGAATGGACCCTCGGCGGTAAGTATAAAATGATTCATACCGGGATTGCGCCACCGGCGAGTTGTGCATACAAGGTGGAATACAACGCGGGCATCTCCAAGTGGCAGGTGACCTATAATGGCACGGTAAAGACAGTTCCCGACACCGGCGCCTGCGCCTTCAAAAGCGTGTATTGGATTGCTGAGCCGCACCACGACGATGATCACACGCCTGGATTTGTGAGCAACCACGCCGTGACTTCAAGCTGCAAGTTTAAGACCAAAGCCGATGGCTGGGTCACCTGCCCCGGCAATGCGACCTATACCTGGACTGCGCAAGCGACCAATGCTACCTCCGCGACCAAGCTGGCTGCCGCTAACTGCGATGTATGGGATCCACGCGATCCCTAACCAGCCGCTGGATGCCACTCGGCAGACAACTGCGGAAAGTCCTGTCACCAACGTTCGGATCAAGTATTCATCAGGGAGACCACATATGAAATCACCCAATCCGCAGACACCTTATCAATCGATACAACAGACTGTACGTTTCTTGCTGGCCGTCACTTTGTCCTCGAGCGTGGTATTGCCGGCGCTGGCGCAGAACCCGGCTCCCGCAGCACCTGCCGCCTGCGTAGGCGGCTCACACTATTCCGGAGCCAGCATTACCGCAGCTACGGCCGTGTTTCTGGGGATAAGCGGCACGATCAAGGATATCAGAAATACGTTGTGCGGACCAACAGGCCAAACCGACCACTGGGTGGGGGTGAGCACCGGGACGACCGAATGGGTGCAGACGGGGTCGACGGACCTGGGAACGGCCTTCAGCGTACAGGAGGCCTATAAGCCTGGCTACCAGATACACTACCAATGGACCCTCGTCGGCAAGTACAAACAGATCTACACCAAGGATGTGCCTCCAGCGAGTTGCGCCTACAAGGTGGAATACAACGCGGGCATCTCCAAGTGGCAGGTGACCTATGACGGCACGACAAAGGATGTTCCCGATACCGGAGCCTGCGCCTTCAAAAGTGCGCAATGGAAATCTGAGCCGCACCATACCGATGACCATACTTCAGGATTGGTGAGCAACCACAGCGTCACTTCGAGTTGCAAGTTCAAAACCAAAGCCGATGGCTGGGTCGACTGCCCTGGCAATGCGACCTATACCTGGACTGCGAACGCGACCACTGCGAACTCCGCGACCAAGCTGGCTACTGATAACTGCGATGTATGGGATCCACGCGATCCTTAACCCGGCAGCCGCATCTCATCCAGAGGCGAATGTTCCTTGTATTTGAAAGGGAAAGCCTTATGATTTTCCGAAAAAACCGTGGTGCCCGAAGAGTAAAGGGGTTCGTGCGGTGGTGCTTGCTTACAGCGGTCGTATTAGGAACTGCTGGTCTGGTAATAAGTATGCCCATTACGGCGATGGCCATGCAAAATGCAGGCTCAAGCTTGCCTCTTACAAACCTGCTGGCTCGCTTAGAAGGAGGGCCTTTGCTGCTGGCGCCCGCCGAACATTTCGAGGCGCGAACCGCGCAAAATGATGCTATTAAGGCGGCGGGACAGGCGCTGGGCGTGCAGGCTGCACCGTCTCATGTATGGAAGATGGTCGTGACTGATACCGAGTACATCGGCGAATTGCTTAAAAAACGCTCCTGTTACGTCGTGGAGTATGTGACGATCTTGAACCAAACCCAGGAAAAGACGTTAGAGGAACCTGCCGGTGTTTATGTTGTTATCGATGCTCAAAGTGGACAATGTTGGGAGATCTTTACTCCTCCGGAGACGGCATGGTGGAAACGTGTCAGCTACAGGGGGCTGGAAGTGGTTCAGGAATTCGCCAAGAGCGGCGAGAAAGGCATGGCTGCCAAAAATGCGCCGCAGATCTCCTTGCGCACCGCATTACAGGGGCTTCTTAAAGCAAAACCGGGCGGCGCTTCCGCTATAGCGGACCAGATCATCGCGCGTTATTTTCTTTATACGACCGCGGAAGAAGGCAGGCAGATCAAACGCGTCAATGGCACGGAGATCGTCCCCCTTTATGCCCAGCGTCCCGTCTGGTACATCTCCCTGGAGGGGTCGCAACTGCCAATGGTGGAGCCTAGCGGCGGGTCTGGCGCGGGGCAGCCGAAACTGGAAGAAATGAATATGCTCGTTGACGCCCGCACAGGCAAAGGGTTGCGCTCTGAAACCTCGCGTTGACAGACGCTTCACTTCTTTGTACTTTCGACATGAGGAACTCCAGGTGAAACCAATCGGGCGAAAATATATTTTAGGCTATGGCATCGCGGTGATCGTAATCATTTTCGCCTTCGTGCCGGTTTCACGCCGATCCACGGCGTTTGCGCGTGGCGCGATGCAAACCCAGGAACTGTCCCTATCGGATGCTCTCGCGCGTGTAAGCCGGCAAACCGGGGCCCGCATCGTCGTGGAACTGCCTGATCGCCCTGCTGTCGTCACGCTGAACGGTACATCCAGAATGGACGCACTCAAGGAGATCACCGGGCAAATGGAGTTGCAAAGGAACGATGCCGCCGGAATAACCGTGCTGCGGCCGAAATCCTATCGCGCCGTCAACGAAGCTGAGGCCACCTATCGGGCATCCATGCAAAATCTCATCTCTTTTCTTAAAGGGCTCTCTGCAGCACAACGTCAAGCGCTGGCGGCGGGAAACTGGCTCGATGCCGCGCAACTGAGTCCGGAAAAGCAGGAGCAGGTACGCCTGGCCCTTTACGAGGATGCGCCGAGCGCCAAAGATTGGGAGGCGTATAAGATGCAGGGGAAAATAGTCGTCACCTTTTTGTTCGATCCTTATGTTGAACCTGTGGAAGGCGACGGCTTCGGAGTTCAGACATTTTTCCTCGCACCCCGGAATTTTCCTGATTTCGCCTCATTGCGCCCTGGGAAGGTCCCCGGTATCGTGGTCTCCGACAAGGTTTCCGAGAATAACTGATTTCAGGAGTTGCGAGAATGAGAATCAAACAAGGGCGCACCCGAGGATATCGTCCGTATTTCCGTGTCCTCGGTGCATCTCTGGGCATTCTGGGAGCGACCTGCTGGATGTTGTGGAGCCGTGCACAGGCGGATCCGGCTGCAGGTTCCCTCTTGACGCTCACTGGAAACCGTGTCTACACTTTAGACGAAATTACACGCATGCTTCGTGAGCGGACCAGGACGGAAATATATGTAGACCGTAGACAAGAAGATCGGCGTATCTTCATCTCACAAGGAATTTATAGAGCGCCTGATCTTATCGAGGCCTTGAGCAGGGCCACGGGGATGATGGCCCGTCAGGTAAAGACCGCTAAATTTTTAGCGCCTCGCGACTTGACGCTGGGTGGACGAGCCTATTTTCCGGTTCTCCCTCCAGAAGATTTGACCTTGCTCGGGAAAAACCTGCGTTTCCTTGCAGAGGGCGCTCAATTGTCGGAGAATGGCGTCCCCTTCACTCCATCGGACTTCCTGGCGCCAAAAAATTGGACGTGGAGCCAGATGTCTTCCCCGCAACAGACCTTTTTGGGGAAGTTGATGGGGGGCGTCAAGCGGAACACAAAAATACGGTTGGGGGCATCCTATTTAATGACCGTTGTAGCCTATACCCCCGCCGCATCTCCCGAAGAACCTAATGGCATCGCGTTTGGGGCAACGCAGCAAGTCTACTATGATTATCGGGACCGGCTGCTATCCGGAGTGAATCTCCCGGCCAGATAGAACGGCTGTAAGGACATGGAGTATCTATGGTTCAGATCACGCGCTGTATCTTACTTGCCTGCCTGGCACTAGGGCTGACATCCGGTGGGGTATGGGCGGCCCCATTACGGGAACCCGATATCGGGCCTGTTCAGGAACGCGCGTTGTGGGTAGACGCCACACGCGTGGATCTGTCTAATGCTCGGATTATAACGCAGATCCTGAATCAGCCTATTGGACGCCTGTTCGTTCCTTGCTTCGTCGGTGGACAGACTCTGTATGCGACCAAATCCACGTTATTTCGTCAAATGCCGGCGTATCGAGGCAAAGCGGATGTGCTGCAGACGCTTCTACCGTTAGCGCAAAAGCGCCATATACAGGTATATGCCTTTCTAGATTGTCTGCATTGGAAAAAACCGGAGGATCCGGAGGCGCTGGATGTTTTCCTCAGGAGCCCGGATCTTGCGGAGCATAGTACGGAGGGCGGATGCGGTCTGCCCGCCGATGGGAAGTATGCCTCGCCTTTCAACCCTCAAGTGATCCTGCGGTTGAAAGAAGTGACGCAAGAGATCGCGGAGCGTTATCCGGGATTGGCGGGCGTCGTGTTCAAAGCACGGCTGCCGCTCGGAACCGTACTGGGATACAGCGCGGCAGCCCGGTTGGCGTACATTCAGGCCAAACAAATTGATCCCTTTGATCTTAATCTGGTGGGAACTCCGGATGATCTACGACTTACGGGGGAGTGGGTGGACTGGCGTCTGGCACGGATGGCGGATTTGATCGGCACATTAAGCCACCTGTTTAAGAAGGTCAACCGGCAGGGAAAGACCGCTGTACTGGGATACGCCAACTTTTACCGTCTTTCCGCCGGAAGGCGGAACACAACGTTGGAAGATTGGCTGAACTGGAGCCTCTCCGCAGGTATAGATGAGGTTGTGCTGGAGGCACGATGGGAAGATCCGATCAACAAGGATGCCTATTCGTCAGCGAGAGAACTGGTCTCCCGAGCGAACAAATCTCTAAAAATGGCGATGCTGCTCCCTGTGCCGATGAGCAAAGAGACCCTCGTCGCCGTTTCAGAGGCTGCCTCCAAAACGATCATTGCGCTCATCGATGATGCAGATCTCCTTCCACAAGCAGACGTGTACTGGAAAGATATTTCAGAAGCCGTAGCGAAAAGCGGGCAAAAGGAATGAATTCTGAGGAAAATCGTGGCTTGCGCAAGCTGCTGTTCAAGCATTTCCGCGCTCCCGGCGATATTCTGATGCTGACTGCGGCGGTGCGGGATCTGC
>JBBRKX010000409.1:0-5416 GCA_038231675.1 Chthonomonadales bacterium
CCCATTTAGGGTTGCAAAGGATTCATTTTGACCGGAATACCTGCTTGCCTCGCCCAATGTGCCAGGCAAGCAATCCGTTGTGCGAGCGGTAATGCAAATTCAAACAAGGATTCTCCGCCCGAATACTCGAAATCGTTGATCATGTCGATGATACGCAAAGCGACATTGGTCTCATCCGGAGCATTGCCGTGTAAATCTTCCTAGTTCGCACGTCTGCCGGCATTCGAGAGAGCGATCGGCTCACCTGCGGTCAGACAGAAACCAGCACACTTTTCGTTATTCCACTCTTTATAAGCAGGTCACTATGTTCACGTCCAATAAGGACCGTACTCCGCCCGTTCCCACGCCAGATTTCCAGCAGATGGCGATGCTGCTTGCGGTCGGCTGGGCGCTCTCGAATATTGCCTACGCCGTCTATGATTTGCCGCTGAAGTTTGTTTTAAAAGATGAACTTCACCTCAATGCGCAGCAACTCTCGGCGTTCTTCGCTCTGGGCATCTTCACCAACTATCTCAAGCCGCTGGCGGGAATCCTCGTCGACAGCGTGCCGCTCTTCGGCACACGTCGGCGCTGGTATCTCTTAAGCAGCCTTTTCCTGTGCGGTGTGGGGTGGCTGGTGCTGGGAGTGGTTCCTCGGCGTTATAACATCATGTTGGCGACATTCGCCGTCACGTACGCGATGGTGGTGGTGATCAGCACGACGCTCGGCGGGGTCATGGTGGAAGCAGCCCAGCGCTTTCAGGCGGCGGGGCGGCTTACGGCGCAACGGATCGGGATGTTTCGGATCGGCACGTTGGTAGGCGGTCCGCTCGGCGGATGGCTCACAAAGTTTCCGCTCATCGTGACCATGAGCTTCACGGCGGGACTGCACTTCGTCCTGATCCCGATTGTCTGGTTCAACCTGCGTGAAGCCGGCACCGCAAAGGTGAACCGGCAAGTCTGGCGGGACGCGGGCGACCAGTTACGGAGTCTGGGGCAGAGCAAGGTGGTGCTGGCTGCCGCAGGGATGATCTTCCTGATCGCGGCCTCACCGGGCTTTGGGACGCCGCTATTGTATTACCAGACGGACACTCTCAAGTTCTCCAAAGTATTTTTGGGCTATCTCACCTTGATCGGATCGGTTTTCGGCCTGCTGGCGGCGACGTTCTACTTCCGGGCCTGCAGGCGGAGAAGTATGCGGCGGATGCTGATCGGAAGTATCGTCATCCATGCGGTGGGGACGCTGTTCTACCTCTTCTACCACTCCCAGACGAGCGCCATTGCGCTCACGGCGCTGGCGGGGGCCACCCAGACCCTCGCGATGCTCCCCGTGTACGATTTAGCGGCGCGCGGGACTCCCAGGGGCAGCGAGGCGCTGGGCTACGCGATCATGATGAGCGTCTGGAACCTGACCAACTCCCTTTCGGACTGGACCGGCTCTTTTCTCTTTACCCACTTCGGCCTGACTTTCGCAAACCTCGTCTGGCTCAACGCCGGCACCACCGCGCTGGTGCTGCTGGTCGTGCCCTTCCTTCCACGCATCCTTCTGGAACAGAAGGACGAGTAGCGCAAAATGCTTCTTTCCACGAAATCACCCATTATTGGCAGTCTCTTGCTGTCAATCCTACCTTACCTGGGGACATATTTAAGGGTGGGATGTCCCATTCGGGACGCATAGAAGATGTTGCCGATCGGATCCCATCCGAAGTTGGTGAACCAGCCCGCCGCCCATTGTTTCGAGGGGGTCCAGTCAGGCGGGCCCTCCTTATCGAATGCCGGAAACGGAGCCACGGCTTTCCAGGTTGCGCCCGCATCTTCGGTCCGCCAGAAACCGACTTCCGCGCCAACCCTGCCGACCACCGCGATTTGCCGTTCGTTTTTTCCAAAGAACGGTCCCCAGGCCGCCTCGATCGCGCTTCCCTGTGTCCCCCATGTCGCTCCCCGGTCCTTGCTTACGAGGAGTCCGTCCTTGGATATCCAATAGCCCACGCCTTTGAACACACACATTACCCGCCCCGTCGGGGTGCGGTCGGACACCTTCGTCCAGCTTGCGCCGCCATCCGTACTGCGCATGATTCCAGTGCCGGTGCTGGCCACGAATGTTGCCGCGTCGAAGATTCCAAGGGCAGTATAGCCCTTTCCAAGGAGTTTCCAGGCTTTGCCGCCGTCTGTGCTCACATACAGTTCTTCACCAGACTCATGATGCACCGCGAGCAGGGTTTTCGGCTCCGGCTGGCTCCAGTCCGCAGTCCCGTAGTCCCAGCCGCGGCCGTTCTGGGCCAGGGACTTCCAGACGCGGCCGCTTCCGGACATGAGTGCGGCGGAGCCGTCCAGCATGAAGCAGGCGAGGCGTCTGCCCGCCGGATCGGCATTGAGGGCAAAACCTGTCTCGCATCGGCCTCCCAGGTTTCCGCCGTCCACGCGTGTGAACGTCGCGCCCCGGTCAAAACTTTTCCACACTCCCTGGTCTGGCACGATCATATAGACTTCGCCTGTCGTGCGGTCCACACTGACGCCGGCTGTTCCGCCGGGATAGCCTAACTTCCTGTCCTCGCGGGCAAGCTGTTTCAGCACTCCGTCAGAGATAGGGACCCATGTGGATTTGGCGGCCGGGTCGCCTGCCCGATCCTGCCCCGGAGCGATCCCAGCCAGCGTGATGACCAGGAGCGCCACCGCGCCTCCCGTAAGAGCGAAGTAGGTGAGTAGCTTCATCGCACGTGATCCATTCAACATTATTCCGTCCAATCTCGCATTCCCAGAACCAGGCTGCCTTCTTTGCGCTTTAGAAACGCGCGCGCGGCCGGATCATCGAAAAAATGCGTCGTGTCGAAGAGGTGGGCATGCTTTCCGTCGCGATCAAGCCCCAATTCAAGCGCCCGATCAAACATTTCGCGCGTTTTCGCCAACCCATTGGTCGGCCAGCGGATACCGGCCTGGCAATAGGAAGCGTCGGCGAAGTAGCGAGGCCTGTTTTCGCCTCCCGGTTTGGCCCGACGCGCATGCCAGAGTGCGGAATGCACCAGTACGGCGGACCCCGGCGGCAAGTCCTTCACCACGACGGAACCGGGCAAGTCTTCCATCCCTAAAATACGGAGCGCATCGTTGCCGACGACCATGTGCTGGCTTTTTGGCAGAACGAGCAGATCGCCGATCTCTCCGTTCAGGCCATTGAGATAGTAAAAGAGATGGACCATCACATGCGAACGGTTTGTTTGCGGCGCCTGCTCATAATCCTGATGCCAGGGCACTCCCGCTGTGCCCGCATCATGGCGCGTGGCATGAAGATGGTGGAAGGCGAAGCCGGGCCCCATGACGGCGCCGACGATTTCCATCACGCGCGGATGACTGATCAACGGCCCAAGCACGGGATATTCGCACATAAAGCGACGAGACGAATCACGCTGTTTTGTCGCGTCGATATCGGCTTTCAGCGTCTCGCATTCGGCGGCGTCAAAGAAGCGGGGCAGAACCACATAGCCGTCGGTCTCGAAGGATCGAACCTGGGTCTGGTCAAGCCCGGTTGCAACGGTGGACATCGTGTCTTGCGCCAACAAAATCTTGCCTCCCTCCATCCTGAGATAGGAGACGCGCTCACGATGCGTCTCAGAAAGAACTTTCGCGGCTCTGCCCTAAATTCCTGCACAGTCGTTTCTCCGCACCTATTTCCGGGGAAGCCTCTCGTTCACATAGCGGACATTTACAAGTTTCACTCTGGCGCGCCGAAGGGAATGCGTTGCGGGACCACGTCCGAGGCTCCGAAAGTCGCAAGCCGCACGGACCCCGCTTTCTGCTTGTTCACCGCATCCACCAGGAGCGCAAGTCGTTTTCTCGGGTTGTCCTCCTCTTCAAAGAGAGACAGGTTTTGGTCTTCTTCTTTGAGCAGTTCCGAAAAGAGGATTGCAACAAAACAGGGTTCGGAGCTGGGCCGCAAGTCGGGAATGGCATTTACGATCGGGCGCACTATTTTCAGCCAGATCAGTTCCTCATTGGCGTGGAGGTGTTTGCGGGTGCGGCGTACCCATACGCCTTCGGGAGTTGTAAATTGGGGGTCTCCTTTCGCCCGATGGCAGCGGCGGTACCGTACTGTTATTTGCACCGCGCTTGCCGCCTGATTGTAGGAGCGAAGACGCCCCAGGGCTTTGCTGAAGAGCTCCAGCAGAACGCGTCTCGCTCCTTCGACGTTGCGATACTCCGGCGCAAGGACGTTGGAATGCCCGACGGACTTCTTTACCTCCTCGGGCCGCTGCATCGGCTCATAATCGCATTCATGGCTGCCGCGCAGCATGTGCCACCACCGCTCGCCGACCACGCTCCCCCACAGTTTCCGAAGGTCGTGCGCCGAGGTTTGCCACAGGGTTTCCACCGTGATGACGCCCTGCTCTTTAAGCCTGCGCCGCATCGCGGGGCCGATCCCTGGAAGGTCCGCGAGCTTGCATTCGAAGAGAGCATCGGGCAGGTTATGGTCGTGCCAGAGCGTGAGGCCATCCGGCTTTGTGCGCTCGGAGGCCACCTTCGCCAGAAACACGTTGGGCGCGACGCCGACGGAACAGGTGAGGTAGGGCCCTAGCTCCCGCGCAATATGCGCCTTCACCTTCCGCGCCAACTTTTCCTCATCGACAGGCGATTTGTAGAGTGCGTGGGATACAGGGCAGCTCATCTCATCGATGGACAGAACTTTCACGCGGGCAAAGTAATCCTTCAGGAGGGCGACAAGCCGGTGATGGTAGTCAAGGTAGAGCTGGGGCCGCGCTTCGACTATCCTGAGATCAGGCACTGCCATGCGCGCCAATCGCACTCCGGTCCCGGTCTTGATGCCCAACGCCTTTGCTTCGTAACTGGCGGCGATCGCGCAGGTGTTGTCCGCCAGCACCGGAACGACGATCGTCGGCCTGCCGCGATATTCCGGACACTCTTGCTGCTCCACGCTTGTGTAGAACGCGTTCATATCAAGGAAAAAGGCGCGGGGAAGCTGGGTGAACTCGCTGAACAGGTTCGACAACGCTTTGCTCCTCCGAAGAATGGAATAGTAGAATAAAATGAGTAGAAATATAACTACTATTCTATATAACGGGCGAGCGTTAAGAAATGTTCGGCCAATTTAGAGTTAAGGAGGGAAATAGATCAAATTTGCCCGATAGCCTGGTTAGAAACCCGTCCATGGGCGCAGGGAAATAGGGGTTCGACAGCATGGCAGAGGGAGTTTGCTCAGAAATTGGCTTACCACGCCCAATACCTTCGCCAAACCTGACTCGTGCCCAAGTACCACACTTTTGGTGTGTTCACCGGAATGTGCGCCAACCAGGCTCCTTTATGCCGCCATTTTCTCCCCAGGAGCACTTCCAGGCGGCAAATGGATACAACCCAGCTGACATATCTGCTCCACGATCTGCTCACAAATAATGGCATCCGGGTTTTGCGGAAGCATTTTTAGCAGCGC
>JBBRKX010000410.1:0-5415 GCA_038231675.1 Chthonomonadales bacterium
ACTTTCATGGGCTCCACGATAAGTCCGGTGACGTCTGCAATCGCTTTCCGGGCGTCGGCATCCTCAGGATCCAGCATTCCGAGGACGAGCGTGTTCCCACGCAACGAAAGACCGATCGATTGATATTGTCGCGCCAGTTTTTCAGGCACCTTCGCCGCTGCCGTGCGGTCGATCAGAAAACCATCGGCCCAGACCGGCACTTCGCCACGAATGGTGCGTGCGCCTTCCACCAGGGCCTTGAAGAGGGCGACCTCCGCGATGGGCGACGTTTGATGCGCTAAAAAGAGATGCCAACCGATCGTTTCGCTGCTATAACGGTCCCAGAATGCGCTGTTGCCCCAGTTCCTGGCATCGCGCAGGTTGTCGACCCGGTCCGCGCATTTGATAAGGCGTACCCAATGTTCCGCTTTCCGGAGCACGGCGAAGTACCGCGCATCGCGCGCCGCCTTCACCTCGGGGGGACAAAGATCCGGCAATGTCGGCTTGGTAAGCGTCCAGACAGCGTCGGTTACCTCTCTACCCGCGATCCGATCTATCTCCTCGGCCACCCCCTGTTGGTTTCCCGGCAGACAATCCTCCAGAGCATCATGCAGGAGGCAAACCGAAAGCGCCAACAAATCCGTTTCATTCCACTCCTGGGTCAGAATATGCGCGACTCGCAACGGATGAACGATGTATGGAGCAGCCTCTTTGCCTTTTGCGGCCCTCCGTGTTTGCCCCGCATGAATCGATGCGGCCAATTGGTAGGCAGGCTCCAGCCTGCCCTGAAATTCGGAGGGCACTTGCGCGCAGAGCTCCCGCCAGAGATGGTCGGGCTCGACGGCTCTGGGCATCGTCTCGGTTTCACGATCTTCCATGGACATGGGCAGGCATCACCGTTCTGTTCTACGACCACGATTTCATGGGAGGGTACGGGCTCGGAACGCCGGCTTGCCCTCTCCATGTTCCGTTTTAGACCTGGTCGCGGTATGCCTCCGGCACCGTCCGCTGAGGAACCGCCAGCGTGCGCACCAGGGAAGCGAGCATCTGCTCTTTATAGATCGAATTCAGCGCCAGCGCCGCCTGGGTCTGCGCATAGCCGAACGGTATTCCGATGTCATGACGATCGCCTACGGACTCGCATGCGAGATAACGGTCGCCCGTGGCCCGGAGTCGATCCTGCGCGCTTGTAAACTGGAACTCGCCTTTTTCCCGCAGGTTGTTATCGATCGCATACTGAAGACAGTCGAAAATCGCGGGCTTCATAATATGCATTCCGAAGAAGCAGAGATACATGCCATGCAGCAGACCGGCCTGTCGCAGATTGGCTTCCGCGTATTCGACCGTCGGCTTCTCATAAATCGCATCGATGGCATAGACCGGCGGGTGCTCATTGACCCGTTCGCCTCGAACGGTTCCAAAGAGATGGAGCAGCTCCGCAGGGGTTTGCTGGACCGCCGAGACCGACGAATCGTACTCTTCGTATACGTCCAGGATCTGACGCGCGCACCTGCGCTGCTCGCCCGACGTATAAATATGATCTCCCAGCATCAGGAGGAAGGGCTCGTCGCCCACAAATTCGCGGGCGCAATACACCGCGTGCCCATATCCTTCGGGAGTTTCCTGAACGGCGAACGTCAGGCGGGCGCCGATCTGCTGGATGCGCGCCGACTGGAGCAGCGCCCAATCCTTGCCCTTGAACAATCGGAGCTCTTCCGGAGACAGTTGCGCAAAATGTTGTTCTATCTGAGCGCGATTGTGAGGATTTACAACCAGACAGACCTCTTCGATCCCGCTATCGAGCGCCTCTTCGATAATGATCTGGATCGCCGGCTTACAGATCCCGTCGCGATCCATGATCGGAAGCATTTCCTTCTGTATGGTGGTAGTGGCGGGGTACATTCGCGTACCTCTTCCCGCCGCCGTGATAACGGCTTTACGGACTCTGGCCATGTTCGCTCCCTTTCATTCTTATACCGGTTCTCACCTGGTGCATCCGATCAGGAAATAACTTTGCTGATCTCATTACCGACCAGACCAGCACATCTTTATTTCTCATCTGATGGAAATCATCCGCGCAATATCTGCCGGGCCCCGAACATAATCGCTCCTGGCGAGCTGCCCACGATCGGGCGCGGCGCAATACCGACACGTTTCTCGTAGGTGAGACAGATCTCCTCGAGCGCGGTATCTGCCACTGGCGAGTCGGCGCGACACAGCACCGCAACCGTCCCGCCGGAGCCTCCCCCGGTGATCTTCGCCCCATAAAGGCCTTTTTCCGGCCCATGCTCCTGAACAAGCGCCACCAATAGATCCGTTTCCGGTGACCCGAGATCCAGACGTTCTCCGTAAGAGGCATGGGAAGCGTACATAAGCTTGCCTGCCTCGCGAAGCAAGCCATCGTCCTCGTTCTGTTCCGAACCGGAGGCGCTTTCTTCCTCGCGGATGGTGGCGATCTGCATCAGGCCGAAGAATTGGCGCACGCGATCGTTTTCCAGAATTGGATGCTCGGCGCAGGCCCTTGGAAAGTAGGTTTCCTCGAGCTTCACGCGCGTGACCACATCCGGCAAGAGACCGTAAAGGTCGGTATACTCCTCGCCGGTCAATGTTTCCGGGATCAACTCGCGATACTGCAGAAACTCTTCGGGATCCATCTTACAGAGGTAGTTCTCGAGCAGCTTGCCGCCGCTTTCCAATTGGATGACCTTGAGCCCCATAAAAGCGCCGACACGCGCTCTGGTATAGTGCGACCCGCCTACGGAGTGTTTCACACGCGAATCGAGGCCGACAAAACGCCATCCCGACGGAATCGGCTGATTGCCCAGAAGATCATGGGGCTGGCACCGCAGCACAAGCAAGGAGCTGTCGCGGCCCAGCGCCGACGTGACCTGGTCCATGATGCCACAGGGCGCGTTGACGATGGCATTTTCGACCCGTTGGCACCACGCCGGGAGCGTCAGGTCGCTCGGATGAATGCCCGCGGCTTCACTGAGAGCGTGCATGGTCGCCACTTCGATCGCGGCCGAAGAGGAGACTCCCGCGCCCGCAGGCACATCGCTATGCACGAGAATATTCGCGCCCAATTCCCCCAGCCGCGAGTCCGCTTTGCCCTGGGAAACCGTCCCATACGCCGCCAGCATAACGTAGTAGCAACCGGCGATGTAAGCGGACCATCGGGAGGATGGATCCCGCATCAGCCGGGCGCTCGCGTCCCCAATGGGACGGATCTTTCCTTCATCGTCCACAAGATCGTCGAGCGAAAGGACCACTTCCGGGAATAGATCGTCGTCGCCGCCCACGCTCCGGATACGTAGGACCCGATCCTGTCGCCACTGCCAGGCGACGCACGCCGCCTGCGCGATCGGCATTTCCAGCACCGTGCTGCCCGAATAATCCGCCACTCCGCCCATGATATCGAGGCGACCTGGCGCGCGCGCTCCCGCGATCGGTCCGACGCCGTCAAAAAAATCGATTGCTTGTTCCCGGACGTAATCTTCGAACCTACTCCACTGTGTTTCCGCATCCGGAGGCGGTGTGAATCTTTGCATAGGAATGCCCATTGAAAACTCCGCGCTAGCGCTAAACGCACCGGCTATGATAGCCCGAAATCCGCCCTCTGTCAATGCACGCGCCGCTCTTTACCAGCCGGATAAGACACGAAAATCAAGCGTGCCACCGGCTATTTCGCTTCCAGCGCCTCCACGTAAGAGACTGCCCGCTCCCACGCGCTCATCGCCTCGTCCAGAGCGACCTGAACACCCCCATGTTCCTGCGAAAGCGCGACCAGATTATCGCCGGGCGATGGGTGGGACAACGCTCCTTCGATCTGCTTCAGGCGGCCTTCCAGGGTTTCGATCTTTTTTTCGCACATGCCGACCTGGTTCTTCGCACGCTGGCGCTCCTTGGAAAGCTGGTGGGCATTCATTCCCGCGGGCACGGTGATTGCGAGTTCCGGGCGCTGGCTCAGCAGTTCCGCCACCGCGGACGCATTCGAGCTTCCTTTTGCCGATCCGTTTCCTCCGCCGTTCTTCGGAGTCGAAGCCGGACGGGGAGCGCCCGAAGAACCGATCGGTTTTGCCGTCTGGCTTGCGCGAAATTTTCCGTACGCGCCGTCGAATACCGTGACATTTCCATCCGCCACCTCGATGGTGCGGTTCGTCGCCTGGTCCAGGAGGTAGCGATCATGGGAAATGAGCAGGAGCGTCCCGTCGTATTCGCGGAGCATCTCCCCGAGCGCTTCGCGGGACTCCAGATCCAGATGGTTGGTAGGCTCGTCGAGGACCAATAGGTTCGGCTTCATGAACGTCAATTGCGCCAGAACGAGTTTGTTCTTTTCGCCCCCGGAGAGATTTTTGACCGGCCGAAAGGCATCGTCGCCCGTGAATAAGAATCGGCCAAGATGCGTTCGGGCCTGTTGGGGCAGCATATCCGCCACGTCGAGCATGTTTTCCAAAACGGTCGCGTCCAGGTCGAGGTCGCTCGTATCCTGCGCAAAATAGCCGATCGTCACGCTTGCCCCCACGCGGGCCATGCCGGAAGTGGGCGTTTCCCTGCCCAATAAGATCTTAACCAGAGTGGACTTCCCTGCCCCATTGGGTCCCACGATACCCACGCGCTCCCCACGCCGGATCATGCCGGTCAGGTTCTCAAAAAGCATGCGTTCCCCATAACGCTTGCTGACGGCGTCGAAGATCACCACCTCGTTGCCGCTGAGTTGCGTGGTTTTTATGCCGAGCTTCACGGTTTTAGCTGTCGGAGCGACCTTTTCCGTCGCGGTGGCCTTCAGCCTTTCCGCCCAGCGCATGCGCATGACCGCCTGGTTTTTCTTGGAAGGCGTATTTTTCCACTTTTCAAAGAACTCCATCAGCCGTGCGATTTCGCGCTGTTCGCGATCGAATTGCTCGGTCTGTCGCGCACGGTTCGCTTCCTTTTGCGCCCAATAGCCCGAGAAGTTGCCATTGTAGACCGTAAGTCGCGAGTTTTCGATTTCCGCGATGCTCGTGGCGACGCGATCCAGAAAGTATCGATCGTGCGAAACCAGCACGATCCCCCCTCCAAAATCACGCAGGAAGCTTTCCAGCCATTCGGTCGCTTCGATGTCCAGATGGTTGGTCGGCTCATCGAGGAACAGGATATCGGGCCCCGAGAGCAAAAGGCGGGCCATTCCCAGGCGGGTCTTTTCTCCGCCGGAAAGCTTGCCGCAGAGTTTGTGCAGGTCGTTGGGACCGAATCCCAATTTCTTTAAAACGCCCGGAATATCGCGGAGGTTGTCATATCCTCCCATCGCGTCGAAGCGGTCATGCAGAACGCCGTACTCCTCCATGACCCGCTCGAGTTCGGCGTCGGATGTCGCGTTGGCCATGTCGTGTTCGACCTCGCGCAGCCGCGTTTCCATCTGCTGAACGTAGGCGAACGCCGCCTCCGCCTCCTGGAGCA
>JBBRKX010000411.1:0-5411 GCA_038231675.1 Chthonomonadales bacterium
GACAAAGGGAGCGGCAGTTACCAACTACACGCACGACGCGGCGGGCCAACTCGCATCCACTTCAGGCGGCAGCGGCACGACCAACTACAGTTATGACAACAACGGGAATCGAATCCTGTCTCAACCTCCCTCCGGCGCGCCGACCACGTTTACCTGGGACGCCGCCGACCGGATGTGGGGGAACAAGCTGCCGAACGGCAAGATAGTGACCAACACCTACCGCTACGACGATCTGCGATACGGCCGGCAGGGGCAGGCAGGCACCGACGGACAGATGTGGGATGGCGACGCACTCATCGCCTGGAGCCGCAAGGACAACGCCGGGTCAACAGCCAACCAGCCAGCGCAGGCGTTCACCGGACCGGCAGACGGACCGGAATTAGGCAGGGCGCTCGGCACGCAGACCGGCAGTGGATTCGTGGGAGTGGAGCGGCAGTACCACACCGACGAGCAAGGAACGGTATTAGCCATTTCTGACGATTCGCAGGCGTCTGCCGTTACCTACCAAACGGACGCGTGGGGCAACGTGCAGAGTGGAAGCGCCACCGATCAGCCATTAGACTACGCCGGAGGATTGGGTTACCAGCTCGACCCCGATTCCAATCTCGAATATGTACGCGCCAGATACTACGACCCGACAACCGGAGAGTGGTTGAGTCAGGATCCCATCGAATCCGAGCCGCCGTATCAGTATGTCTACAACAGCCCAACCGTATTCGTCGATCCAAGCGGCACCGTTCCAGACCTTAGTAAGAACCGCAAAGCGGGACCAGTTAGGCCGAATAAGAAACTTACTAGCAATCGTCAAGATAAAGCGCCGCCAGTCGCGCCCACGTCATCAACTGATTCTTGGCCCTGGCAAGCTCGGTTCTCATCAGAGGGCCGGTATAAGGACGTAGAGCATGAAGCCATGATGGTAGGGCCTATCCGACATGTCGAGTCAGAGAGCGGCAAAACGGAGACATCGAATCCGTATAGAGTGCACACGGCAGTAAGTCGAATGAGTCCTCCACAAAAGCTCGCCGATGCCATTGCTCGGGCAATGCCGAGATTTGATGAGGTGACCCGGCTCCAAGTCAGGTCACTTCTCAGTCCGACCGCCCTCAAAATAATGTCCGGTGTACTTATCGCTTGGGTAGGGTCGCACGCAATCGGCATCGGCGAGTTTGCAGATCTCGTATTACTGGGGCTCGGTCTGGCGACCGTCGGGACCTCGTTCCTCGAAGGAGCATATGAGCTCTACCAATTCTCGGTAATCGCCGTAAATGCTCAGTCCGGCGGAGATATTGAGGATGCGGGAGAACACTTTGCGCGTGCTGTCGTGACATTGGGAATCGGGACAATTTCCGGACTTTTGCTGAAAGGTAGTGCGAGCCGGATTCCAAAGCGACTACCGGCCGTTCAGAAACACATCAACCTCGGACCTACTCCTCCATGGCGCAGGTTGCCAGAGATAGAATATGTCGATCGACTACCCGGTGGCGATAGAGGCATCACTGATTTCTGGGGTAGGACCAAGGTTTCAATTGAAGGACATGCTAACCCGTGGGAGCGAGCTGCGACCGAACACCACGAGTCTGTGCACCGATTCGTGATACAAGTGGCACGGTTGTTTGGCAGAGCCGGTGTCCAGTGGAGAACCAACATCGTTATACGTATACAGTTGCTTCGTGCAATTGAGGAAGCCGCCGCTGAGATGTACGGCACTATTCGGGCGGACGGTATAGCACTTAGCAGGATCAAAGCTGGTATCCGATGGCCGGTGGAAGGCGGCTACGTGACAGTTTCGCAGGTCAACGCCGAAGGTGAACTAATCGGAAATGTCCTTGTTGGTGGCTCTCGACTAAATGTGTACTTTCAACAAACGAGACAAAGCAACCATGATCGCTGAGCACGAAGCGGTAGCAATTGCGAAACGAACTGCAGAAGGTCTTGGGTGGCAATGGCAGGAACACGTGCAAGCCGAGCTTCGCAAACCATGGCCTTGGTCTAGAGCGCAAATGTCTTGGGACATCACCTGTCACGGTCACGCAATACACGGGCTGATCCATTTCATAATAGACGCTGAGAATGGAATAGTCTTGGAGAAAAGCCGAATTCCAGGCAGATGAAGTCGTCCCAACTGCAGACCATACCCCGTCGCCCCCGAGTGTGCAAGGTCCTCGGCACGCACGGGGCAACCCCTTGCCCGGCTCATTCAGGCGCAGGACGGCAAGCTCTACGGGACGGCGAATCTCGGAGGAGCCAACTGCTTCGGGACGGCGTTCAGCTATGACATCGCTGGAGCGAGCGTTACGGTCGTGAAGGACTTCGCGGGAGCAACCAACGGCAAGTTCCCCTATGCCGCGCTGGTTCAGACGAGTAATGGAACCTTGTACGCCTTCTGCTACCAGGGCGGCTCGCAGGACAAGGGCACGGCGGTCAGCCTGTCGGGTGCGAGCTTTGGCACGCTCACGCTTCTGCACGAGTTCGCCGACCTGAGCCTCTTTGGAGGAGCGAACAACGCCTTACAGCTGGTCCACGCCTTCGACGCCAACGGAAACCGGGTGCAGGTGGACACGTGGTGGGGACCGCTTGGATACGGCTACGATACGCTCAATCGTCCGACTGCGCTCTCCGACCCCGGCTTCTCTCCGGCGGGCAAGGCGAGCGGCAATACTGTTTGGCCCGACACCAGCAGGATTTCTCTCCTGCGGCCACAGGCAACGTAACAGCGTTTCGGACCACTCGAACCGAACAATCCGCCTGATTTCGGCGTCCTCTCATTGCGCGCCTACCCGACGGCAGAGCGCACAAATCAGCGAGGAGAATGCCAAAGTCATGTTTGTATCGCTCTTTTTAACCCTGCTCATCTCTCAAGCCGCCACGCCCGCAAAACCCGATTCCGCAGCAAAACCTGCTCCCGCCGCGAAGCAGGATGCCGTTGTGAAACCCGATGCTGCGGTGAAGCCAGGTGCCGCGGGGAAGCCAGGCGAAGCCGCGAAAAGCCCGGCCAATGGACCTGTGGTCTATGCCGAGCCGAATCCGGCCCTCCCCGGCCAAACCGTTCGGATTCACTGGCCTTCCAGCCTCGGAGCTGTCGTCTTGTCAGGGGGGAAGTTCGGCGCGAAAACCAGCGTGAAGGGTGTCAACTGGGCCGAAGACAAGCCCGTCAAGACGACGATTTACGCGGTAGCAGAGGAGGCGGCATCCCTAGCAAAGGACTGCAGTGGCAAAGGCGCGAATTCCGCCCCAAAGCGCACAGTCGTGACTGTGCATGTACTCCAGGGCGCTTTCCCAAAACTCGCTACCTATACGGACACGCGAGGTTGGAGAGTGGACGTCATAACGGGATGGAATCGTTACGTTGTCAGTCTCCCGGACCCGGCGAATAACGCGCTCATCTATTTCGAGAAGGATGAGGACGATGTCGAGCGGGTGGCGGTCTCCATGGTTCCGGCGGATGGAATGACAAGCGCTCAATTAATGCGCAAGGTGGAGACGGAGATACCAACGCAGTATGACATGCTGGTGAAAACGGGACTCAAGGAGACGACGCAGGGGGGCATCGATGCGGCCTGGATGACCTTTACGGGCACGGAGGTGAGCCACCCGAATACGCCGTCCAAATCTATGGTGCTGGCTTTCGTCAAAGGTCCGCGAGGATACGTAATCAGCGCTCGGACAGCCGCGAAGCTCTACGATCAGCGCGAGCAGCTGCTCCGTGGCCTGGTACGCAGCTTTGCATTCGTCGACCGGCCAGTGGTCCCGGCGGACCCGGCCAAAAAACCGGTCGTTAAACCACGTTCATCACGGAGAGCCGCGCATGAAAAGCCTAACAGCGGCGCTCCGAAATAACGGACAATTCTGCCGGAGCCTGTCAAAGAGGGAGAACGATTCTCGGGCAGGCTTCATTTATGGGGCGTTCCGCGACGCTTCGGCGACGGCCAACCGGTTTCGCAGCTTGTCTTTCGGTACGCGCCAAACCGCTTTCGCCAGTCCCAGCAGCTCCATGCAGCGAATTACGTAGCCGGAGGTGTCGATCTGCCACCACCGCAGGCCGTGGAATGCCGACCGGGGGAAAGCATGGTGGTTGTTGTGCCAGCCTTCGCCAAACCCAACCACCCCGAATATCCAGTTGTTCTTGCTGCAATCGGGCGTGTCGAACGACCTTCGTCCGTAGATATGGCAGACCGAGTTGATGCTCCACGTTACATGATGCGTCAGGCCCATTCGCACGATTCCGCCCCAGATTAGCCCCTGCCAGCCGCCAATGAGAAATGGGATGACGAAGCCCAGGACAAGTATCGCCGTATAGACATCCCAGCGGCTCAGCCATGTGACCATGCTGTCCTTCCGAAGCCACTGCCCCGATGTGCTGCCCGTCAGTGAGTCTCCATAGACGACCCACAGCACGTGCGCGCGATTGAACTGCCGGAACCCCGTCTTGCGGATCTTGCGCGCGCGGTCCACCCAGTCCCATGGAGAATGGGGGTCGCCGTCGTCGTCGGAGCAGGCATGGTGGTGAATGTGCGTGATTGCCCAGATGAGTGGAGGCCCCATGCCGGACATCGCCCCCAGTGCCAGAAATGTAAACTTCGCGATTGGGTGCGCCTCGAAACTACGATGCGTGAGCATGCGATGGTAACCGACGGTTATTCCCAGCCCGCACAAAATATACATCCCGAATAGCAGTCCAACGTCGATCCAGCCTACCCAGCGTCCCCACAACATGCACATTGCTACGGCCGGAGCAAGAAGAGGTATCAGAACTGCAAGCCAGAGTAACAGGGCCTGGCCCTTATTTCGAATTCTAAAGCTTTCGCTGGGATTCGGCGCGGTTGGAACAGCGGACATATATCAACCTTTCGTGCTTTCATGGCGGACTACGGGCACACCGGGTTTTCCGTAAGATAACCAGGTCGCGGCGACGAATCGAGACGAGTCGCGATATATTATACAGATTGTTTAGCAGATGTGATTTCTAGAGTTCAAAGAGCCTGTTGTATAATCAGTACGTCCTGTTAAGTCTAGCAGTTCCAGCGCCCGATTCCTATCAGCGCGCTGCCTTAAGAATAGGCCGGCCCGAGCATTCCCGAAAGGACGCGGTGACGGGTTTGAGAAACATGCGAGTGTAAACATGCGGCGCCACGAATTATGGGATAAATTCTTTCTTGCGGAAGCCCGAAACAGAGATAGCAGAGGATGATTGCGCGTTGGCTTGCTGCATCATTCTCTCCACGGCGCGTATTGAGAATCAGAGCCGCACACGCAAGCCTGTTTGACAACGTTTCTGTGAGGTTTAAGGTCGAGAGATGCCTGACTTTTCGCTAAGCACTGATACGTGGGACCTGCACCGGCGCGCCGAGCGCGACAGGGCCCGCCACAACGAGAAGGTCAAAGAGGTTATCAGGCAGAACCTCGGAGACATC
>JBBRKX010000412.1:0-5407 GCA_038231675.1 Chthonomonadales bacterium
GATGCGGGCGATGTTGCGAAGGACGGCGAGTTCCTGCACGCGCTTGATCCAGCGACCGGCAACCCGGTGCAGCGCATACGGTTTCATCCAGATTACCGCACCGCCTCGACCCTTGGAGCGTTGACCTGGTTCCCACAAAACAAAACTCTGATCGGCGCCTACATTCTGCAGTCGCCGGGAATCGATATCAGAGAAACACGTGCGATCCGTACAGATGGACAACTCCTCTGGAGCGTTGCAGATGGCGGCCCGAGCCAGATGATAGACGGCGTCCTAGTTTGCGACGGCATCTTCGCGCTTGATCCAGCGACAGGAACCGTGCTCTGGCAGTATGGGGCACAGCACGTCGGACTGGGCGGATGGAACGGTACGGTGGTCGCTACAATCGGCGACGAAGTAATAGGGCTCAATCCGCGCACCGGTAAACCGGAGTGGAAACTGCACGTCCCGCCACTGCTTTCTCCGACAGCTTCGAAGGGCGCACGCGGTAAGAACAGGAGCGATCCGGAGCCTTCCCTTTCGTCCATTCGCATTTACGGGCGATACATCGCAGTCGCCCAAAGCCGCCAGGGAGAGCACACTGCAACGTTGCGCGTCTATGCCGCGGCGGACACGCCATGACCGGAGTGGACGATTTGAGGAACGGGTAGTGCCAAATTCTTCCACGGAAAGAGAGCCCTGAGTAACCCATGAACCGTCGGCTGCATGTCCGTTTGATCGGTCTTGTCGTCGTGTCAATCCTTATCGGCGCTCCCGCCTGGAGGGTGTATCAGGAGACATGGCAGGAACAGGCCGATGCCGCTCTGATCGCGGCTGTCAAGCACAAGCGGACGGCGACCGTCGAGGCGCTGCTAAGGCAGGGGGCGGACCCCAACGCAACGGTGAAGATTTATCTCCCCCGCACCCCCTGGCAGCGCCTGCTTGCCCTGTACGAAAGGTTGCGCGGTCGCCACAAGACTGCGAAACCGGCCACTTCGGCGTTGATGCTCGCAGTATCCGAAGATGCAACCGATATCGCGCTGCCTCTGCTTGCCCGGGGAGCCAGGGATGTAAACGCGGCAGTCGATGCCACGGACGACGCCGGCACGGACGATGCTGCGGTCGTCCATCGGCCTCTGCTGCTCGTGGCCGCAAGCAAGGGCAATGCCACCATCGTACGCGGACTGCTCGATAAAGGCGCGGACATCAACATTCGAGACGCCGACAGCGCGACGGCGCTTATCGTCACCGCAGCTCAACTGCCGGAATGGTACCGCGACGCGCCCGCAGAAAAAGCGACACGAAAGATCGCGGTACACAAACATGAGGAGGTCTGCCGCCTCCTGCTGCAACGAGGCGCGCTCCCCTCCCTTGCAAACGCCGCCGGCGAGAACGCAGTCTTCGCGGCTGCTGAGAACGACCTTCCCAAGATGGTGGATATGCTGCTTGCGCATGGCGCAGACCCAAACACACAAGATGACGCGGCCTGGTCCGCACTCACCTGGTCCGGCTATTTCAGCGATGTATCTATGGCTAAGGCTCTGGTGAGCCATGGAGCCGACGTGCACCATGGCGAAAAAAGCGGAGATCCGGCGGTGGTTATGGCTGCCGGCAGCGTGCCTATCCTGCGCCTGCTACTGGACAGAGGAGCAAACATCGAATCGATTCGGCATGGAGGAGCAAAGTATGTCGGCACTACACCGCTGTTATGGGCCACCCGCTGGAACGAGTTGGAGTGCGTCCGATTTCTGATTACGCGGGGCGCGCAAATCAATACCGGGGAAGACGGTTACAGTTCGCCTCTGGGACTGGCCTCTCTGTACGGAGATCCGAACCTTGTCAAACTGTTGCTGGAACACGGCGCTGCCGTGAACGGGCAGGCAAAGAACACAAAATCCGCCTTGATGATGGCATTGGAAGACAATCGGTTTGGAAACGCGCGGCTGCTGTTAGCGCATGGCGCGCGGGTGAATGTTTCCGATGAGGAAGGCCAAACGCCACTCATGGATGCGGTGATTACCGGCGACGAAGGGATCGTGCGGGAGTTGCTAAGACGCGGGGCCAGGATAAATGCGCATGACCAGGAGGGCAAGTCACCCCTTCACTACGCCGTCGAGGATAATAACGTCCAGATGGCACTCCTCTTACTGAAGCATGGGGCAAAGCTTAACGCCCGGGACAAACAAGGCAAAACCCCTCTCGACTACGCAACGCCTATAGAGGACGAAGACAACGATGGAATGTTGGAGATGCTCCAGGAGGTGGGAGGCAAGCGATAGGACGGCGATCAGGAAACCGCAACGGAGGGTGAGATTTATAGCGTGATGTTCAGCGTGCCGCGATAATCTCGCTTTGGCTCCGTTGGTGTTTCCGTCGTCATGGTTTGACTCTATCTTTCATTATCTTCCTGATTTCTTTGATTCTGAACTCCGCTTCGGATGTGGCTTCGCATCTTCCCACCGGAAGGATGCAAGCAAACGATCGAAAATGGGCTCGTACTTTTTCATCGCTCCGGGCGGCGCGGTCAACGTGATCTCCACGGCGCGCCCGCCATGCAAACAGAGCACCTGATGATTCTCCAGGATCGGAAATTCCGGAACCTGCAGGTGTGTCCGCCAGGAGTGCGCGGGCAAACCGCCCAGTTTTGCCGGCCCTATCGCGTAAACCGTTCCGTGCTTGACCGCAATCCCCTGAACGAGTTTTGCTTCGTCCGCAGGGCGCACTGCAGTTGCGTACACGTTCACGGCGATATTTGTCGTAAACTTTCCGGACTTAGGGCCCGCAAAGTCAACTGCAGGCGCAGGCACATCGGGCTTCCGCTTCCATCCGGCCGGCGGTGCGAACGAAAAATTGTGATCCCCATCCACATAACGTGGAAAGGAAGGACCGAAGCCGAACGTCAACATCATTGCGATGCACAGTAAGGGCCTTGATCGACTGGAACAAAGCCGACGCCCGGCGGTAAACAAAAATGAATTCAAAGTTCCCTTCCAACCGGAACGTGAATACGTTTATTATACCCTATCCCCAAGAGGATAGGCGGAGCCGCAGGTGGGGATAGGCTTGCTCTGGGAAGCGGGCGGATAAAGAAACTTTTCTGCACTCCCAGACGTTAGGACGAGTGAACGAGGGCAAGCCGCATGGCAAGACCGAAGGGATTTGAGCAGGACAAGGTGCTGGAAAAAGCAGTGGGGCTTTTTCGGCAAAAGGGATACGAAGCCGCTTCGATACAGGAGATGGTGAGCGCCACCGGCCTGAATTGCTCGTCCCTTTACAACACCTTCGGTGACAAACACCGTCTTTTTCTCGCCGCGTTGGAGTTCTATATCCATCGCAAAAGGGAAAGCCTATTGCAAACGCTCTCGCAACCTGCGCCACGTCTCCAGGTGGTTCGCACCTGGCTGGAAACGACCGCCGACGGAATTGCCAGCGGACTTGAACCGTCCTGCTTTGTGGTGGATGCCGCAACGGAACTGGCGGAACGGGATGAAGAAGTGGCGCACATCATTCGGGCACAGTTTGCCTGGAACGAAGAAACCTTCCGCCAGGTGTTTGCCGAAGCACAGCGCAATGGGGAAATCAGTAAGACACATGACCCCCACGCGCTCGCCCGGTTTCTGTGGAGCGTCCTTCAGGGATTGCTCGTCACGGGAACCACGAATCGGGACAGAAAAGCGCTGCAGGACATTATCGACACCGCCATGCTTGCTCTGACCTGATTTTTTTACCCCTAATTCTGGAATGATCGTTTCAGAATTAGTCTGAAAGTAGAGAAAGAAAACCATGAATATCCTACAGAACAAAATCGCACTTGTCACCGGAGCGAGCCGGGGAATTGGCCGGGCGATTGCCCTGCGTTTCGCAAAGGAAGGCGCGCTTGTTGCGGTCCACTACGGCAAAAGCGAGAAAGAGGCGTGGGAAGTCGTCTCCCAGATCGAAGCGGAGGGCGGAAAAGCCTTTGTGGTTCAAGCGGACATTGCCAGCGTCGCCTCTATTGGAACGCTTTTCGAGAAATTGGACGCGGAACTTATCCGTCGCACAGGAGCGGCAAAGTTCGATATTCTCGTGAACAACGCGGGGGTCGCGCAAGAGATCCCCTTTGCGGAGACAACGGAGGCACAGTTCGATTACCACTTCGATATCAACGTCAAAGGCATGTTTTTCACGACACAACAGGCGTTGCCCAGACTGCGCGATAACGGACGCATCATCAACCTTTCGAGCGTTGTTTCAGGCCGGGCGTTTCCCAACATGGTCGCCTATGCCACCACAAAAGGTGCGGTCGATACCTTCAGCCTCCAGATTGCGCCGCTCGCTGCGGAGCGGGGGATCACCGTGAATATGCTGGCGCCAGGCGCGATCGACACCGATATGAACCCCTGGCTTCAGAGCACGGAGGGGCAGCAAATGATAATGGGAATGCAGGCGATCAAAAAAGTCGGTAAGCCGGAATACCTCGCCAATGCCGCGCTCCTCATCGCCTCCGATGATTCCGCGTGGATGACCGCGAACTACATCAACGCCAGCGGCGGCTCGAAGTTGTGACGGTGAGAATTGCCGTGCCCACTCTGTCTCTAAATTAGCTTCTCCAAAACGATGCTGGCAGGAGAAGATCCAGGCCCCCTCGAGAGAGATGTCCTGGAACCCATGCCTGGAGGTCATGGCAAACCCTTGTAGATGCTGTGACCTCCTTGCATGGGGCATATGGGAGTGACAGGGGACAGATTAGGCGTGCCATCCAACACTCCGGCGCTCTTGTCGCCCCGTTTCCGGTGTGCTATACTACGCGCGTGATACGCAAATATCTTCCCCTTATTCTGGACACCCTGGCGACTGTCGCGCTTGCCATCTGGCTGGGCGCCGTCGTTACCTTGCTGACCGCATGCAGGCCGGGCGCGTTTGTTTTGATATTTGGACCGGCGCTTGCCCAATCCTCTCGTATCTCTCTTGAGGTATGTCGCGGGGCCGCGAGTCTGGTGGAAGGCTCCGGCTTTGTACTGATCGCCGCGCAATATGTTTTGCGGCGGCGGTATCAGGGCAACCGCGAGATGTTCATCGCGGACGGCGTGCGCCAGTTGTTCACGTTCGGGGCCCTGTTCACCGTGTTTTATATGCGCATCAACATCCTGAACAAGATCAATTTTTCGGACGCCCGCGATCTCACCGGCACCCTTCCTACAATCCGGAGTCTGTTTCTAGTCCAGGTGGTCCTTCTGGTCGCCGCAGCGGCGATCACCACATGGCTGCAGATCCCCCGCCTGCTTCCCCCGCCAACGGGTTCCGGGTCGCCTATTCCACCCACTGGGCCACGGCAGAACGCGCAAACTCCAGGACAACCACGCCAGAATAAGGCACGCCAACAACGCAGGTCTTCTCGTTAGGCCGCGAAGGGAAGTTCCTTCGTCATGATAAAGACGCCTCTCTCAAA
>JBBRKX010000413.1:0-5397 GCA_038231675.1 Chthonomonadales bacterium
CGACGTCGCGGACGCGAACGACACGCTTTCCAAGCCCTGCTATGGGCAACTGGCGCTCTTGCGAAATGCGGATTTCCTGACCACGATCATGGGGTATCTAAATGAACTCGGCTATGGGGTCTATCAAAACGATCATGAAGATGCAAACGGTCAGTTTGAGATCAACTTCAAATACGCGGACGCCATGACGACGGCGGATCGGGTCGCATTTTTCAAGTTCATGGTGAAAGCGCTGGCGGAGGAGCGTGGGCTGTGCGCCACCTTCATGCCCAAGCCCTTCAGCGACCTGACCGGCAATGGGGCGCACATGCATTTTTCGCTCTGGGATGTCGCGGGGGGAGACAATCTCTTCCTGGACAAAAGCGATCGGCGCGGCCTCTCCTCGGTGGCGCTTGCCTTCATGGGAGGCGTACTTGCCCACGCACGGGGATTGTGCGCGCTTACCGCTCCCTCAGTGAATTCCTATAAACGGTTCGGCGCACGCTCGCCGCGCTCGGGCGCGACCTGGGCTCCGGCATTCATCGCGCATGGAGGAAACAATCGGACGATGATGCTGCGCGTTCCGGCGCCTGGGCGGGTGGAATATCGAACGGCGGATGGCTCCTCCCACCCATACCTTGCGGCCGCCGGTTTGCTGGCCGCCGGACTGGACGGGATCGCGCGGGACATGAAGGTGGACGACGGACGGGATGGAAATTTATTCAAGCTTTCCGCGGCGGAAGCGCGTGCGAAAGGAATAGAGATGGCGCCCGCTAATCTTGGGGAGGCACTGGACGCACTGGAACAGGATCCGGTTCTGTGTGAAGCGCTCGGTTCGGAGTATACGCGATGCTATCTGGAAGCGAAGCGGGAGGAATGGCACGAATATGAGCATATGATCGCAACAAGCGTTTCGAACTGGGAGCTTCAACGTTACCTGGCGATTTAACCCGCACTTTCAGTTGGGGCCAGCAGGGCGACAGCACGTTTCCAGCGACGGTATCGGCAAAATAAATTCGCGTGGCGCCATATACAAACAAAACAAGGGTGGGAATCCGTTCCCACCCTTGTTGCGCTCCGTTATTTTGTTGTTAAGCAAGCTATTTACTGAGTTATCTTTTTAAAATTCGTTATTTAAAGTTATCTGGCACGGCCTGTTTTCGGTCACCTGACCAGAGAAGCTAACGCGATTACTGTACTATTACCGTCTCATTATATGAAGTTTTCCGCTAGAATCTTAGTGACTATTTAATTGTTCGTGCGCTATGCAATTGTAGGTTATTTAGTTTTGCCGCTATTTCATTCTGGTGTCGGATACGCCGATCAAGCCGCCTATTCGATTGTATATATTTCTTCCATATTTGCTGGTTATATTGAGCAGTCAGCCCATCTAACCCATGGGATATATAAAAAAAACGCCTAGATGGTGGTCATGAAATCCCACCTCCTAGGCGCTCCTGGCCTTAACTCCATAATGACTTACTGGGCCATTATGGCGTAGAGTATGTTCAATTTTTTGGTCCACCCTGCGTAATTATCAGGAGGATGCCGTGTAGACGGTGAAGCCCCACGGTATGTTCCAGAATGTTTATATCTTTTTTCATCTCCTCATTTTGCCGGGAATACGCTTCCGATCCTGAGAATATTATTAGGTTTCACTCCTTTCGTCGCCCTTTTTGTGCCGTTCATCCTTTTGAGCCCTGCGACGATTTTTGCCCATGGTATAATTCGTGTGTCTTCCTTTCGCGCTGAAGTAAGGTTACGAGAAGTTCGTGGTAATTACGCTCGTTTCGGCGGACCACTATAATTAGTACCTTTTTGGCCCTGGTCCGCCAGCCGGTTTACGGGCGTCGCGCCCGTGCATGCAATGCGTGAACCCCGCTGCCCACCTTGTTTCCGCCATGCCGCCAGTTTTCCCTGTCGAAATCCTATGTATCGCTGGTTCATGCATGCTCACAAATTTTGCACTAAGTGATAGTGTAAGTTTGTTAGAACGAACAGCGAAATCATCCGTATTTAATGTGAATCACCGGGCAGGCAACACACCGAAGTGGATGCTCGCGCGTTTGAACTGTCCACCGGGAAGGAAATGTCTGATGTGGCCTCACATGCTCGATAACGGAAGAAAGGCGGGACTTCCACAACTGAATGTGCATTCGACCTTATCGAGTTCGGCATGGTTGCCGGATCTTCATGATAGAGCCGTTTCGAGATGGGAAGGAAACATCCTCGTGGTCGAGAATGGTACGTGTCCTACCTGTGGTACTCGACTTACCAGAGCGGATTGGAAATGTCCGAGTTGCGGCGAGTGTGAATTTTTCAAATTCACCTTTAACAGGCGCCAGCCCTGTTCTCATTGCCATGGCCGAGGACGCGGTTTTATGCTGCGGAAATGTTATTACTGCGCGGGCAGCGGCCAACAGGAGATTTACGACAAGATCGATCTGCGAACGGGGGAGAAAGCCGGGGAGTATTCGCTGGAAAGCCCGGGAAGTTATCTGCCGTATAGTTGAAATCCGCCGAATAAGATGCGTTTGTAATTGCTTACCTCCTATGGCTGACCGGAAAGCCATTCCACATCCATCGAACCGGGGGTAAAGGTTCCGCTCGGGGCCTGATCGCGTTTGCGCCACTTTGCATGGCCATCCGCCATAACCAGCACGAAGCCGCCTGTGTGTCTGGGAAAGCCGTCTTGCGATTTTCCTCCCACGGAAAGTCGTGTGGCATCGCGTTTTCCCCATTGCCAGTTGATTTCATGCCTGGAATGGCCGAGTGTCGTATCGTCTCCGTTGCCCGTGTCTATATCGGACGGCAAGTTATCCGCAATCAGGATCGTGCTCGCGGAATTGACGATTGCGGCAGCCGGCTGCCCGGCCACCCCGATATGGCGGCACGCGGGATCGTCCGCGCCGACACAGTCGGCGGCAATAATGTCATTGATGCCATAGTTGTAAGACCATTGCTGGCTAAAAGTCGATGCACCCGACTTGAATTGAAGTGGCTTTGCGGCACTCGGGCATACGAGCATCCCCCAGTTTTTAAGATAGGGCTGCAGCATGTCCCCCCAATAGTATTCGTGCGCGTCGTCCACGTCTCCACCAAGTTCGGTATGCACGATGTTTTCGTCATAATCCTCTTCGTACATGAGGACGCCCATGCCAACCTGCTTCATATTGCTCAAACAGGCCGTCTGACGCGCCTTTTCGCGCGCTTTGGCAAATACGGGGAAAATTATAGCGGCCAGTATGGCAATGATTGCGATTACCACAAGAAGCTCGATCAGCGTGAAGGCGCGTCGTAACGGGAATGACATTTTAGTTCTCCATAATGAGCAGGCAGTCTTTTAGGATGCTAGGGCGATCTCCCTCCGCATCGTTATGACCGTACCATCGCTCTGAGTATAGCTTGACGGAAAACATTATGTCAATAGGTTTTTTACTATTTTTTAGGCAAGACTAAAAAATAGTGGGAGGCTACGAGATGGATAGAATTACTGTAACGCAATTTTACCAGCACGAACAGTGGAATTTCGAAGGAGATCCAAGATCCGATCCTGGGTGAGCGTATCGTAATGTGAAACAGCATACGGATGCTGTGCAGAACGTGCCGTTTGGGCTATAATTCCTGTACCACGTCAGGGGATATAGGCTGCCTGACGGCATTACTTTCCCCGTTGTATCATGAAATATCGCTAGAGGAGAACGGAAACATGCGTGACATAAAACGGTTGGGACCTGCAGCTCTCTATCGTCATGATCATCCTCCCATAAGGAATGTGAATGACCTGACCGCCTCCGAGATGACCATGGGGCAACGCGTGGCGGACAGAGTGGCTTCGGTCGTGGGCGGATGGCCGTTCATTATCATACAGAGCTGTATCCTGTTTCTATGGATAACAGCCAACATCTATCTTGCTTATCATTACAAAGATTCTGCTTTCGATCCGTATCCTTTTATTTTGTTGAACCTTGTCCTCAGCTTCCAGGCTGCATATACCGGCCCAATCGTGATGATGAGTCAGAACCGGCAGAATGAAAAGGATCGTTTCGCCGCACAAAGCGATTATGAAACGAATCTCAAGGCCGAAGAGGAGATCCGGGTAGTGATGGACCATCTTGCGCATCAGGATGAGCTCCTTGCGCATCAGGATGAGCTCCTTGCGCACCAGGATGAGATTTTGACGCAACAAAACGCGATCCTGGTGAAGCAGGATCAAATCCTTTTGGATGTGATCGCCCGCCTGGATCGTCCCCTTCCGTGCCTCATACGATCTTCGAGTGAGCCCTTGCCCCCCTCGGCCTCAACGACATAACGGTGACAGACGGCCATGGGAGGATGTCTTGGTGAGATGCGCCGCTCCTTGATTCCACGGTCGATCCAAAACGAAAGATCGTGCTTCCCTGCGTCCAGGGGAGCACGATCTTTGTACTGATATAACGCACGCATGGCGTCTACGAAACGCCGTGATGATGTGCATGTTCCGCCTCATAGTTGCGTCGGATTGCTTCCGCGCAAAGAGGAGCCTGAGAACATAGTCGGGTGGCGGTTTGCCATCGCTCGCCCGTCTCTTCCAGCAGATAGGCCGGGAAGGGAGCAATGGGCGTTTTCGGCGTGGGAGTAGGATCCTTGGATGGGCTGGGCGTAGCCTGGGTCCGTTCCACCGACCTACTTAGGCCAAACATTCTGCGAAAATCGAATGCAAACCTCGAATTTTTCATGTTATTTTCCAATCTATTTTTAAGACGCCTTCATGCTTTAGGCGAACCGTCCTGCGTTGCACGTATCAAGGCACGTATCTGCCGCAGAAGAAGCGCATGTGTCTCTTTGGGTACGCAGGCAAGCTCCTGCGCCACTTGCATTGCGATCCGTCTGGCTTCCTCGTGCTCAGGTGCTCCTTGCTGTTCGAGCGTCCTGGCGAAGTCATGTTTACCGCCATAGCGCAGCCAATCGGCAGGGCTTTCCCCAAGAGCGCGAGCGAACTTAATCAGGGTTTTTTCCCCGGGCGCTTTCCCCTTCGCCATGTCCGCGATCTGGTTATAGCCTATGTTTAGTTTTTCGCCGGCGGCGCGTGCGGAAAGCGGTTTTTCCGGAGAGCCGAGTTCCAACAGAACGCGTAGTGTCTGTTTTTGTAACTCATCATTCTTCGCCATACCGATTTCTCCATGTCACGCTACTGTACATCTATGATACACCGAAATGTTGTTGATGTCAACGTTGGTGTTGATATTTTTCAACAACAGCTTGGTGAGTTTCTTCACACATCCCACTGTTATTGCCCAACGACGATTGCTTTTGCGCTGTTGACCTGTCCAGCGGTTATAATAAAGGTGGTGAAGCCCACCTCCTGTCGTCTAATAAAAGAAAGGTTAAATGCAATGTCCCCCCATGTAGAAGCTTTGACCGTGCGGTGGTTTGAAG
>JBBRKX010000414.1:0-5377 GCA_038231675.1 Chthonomonadales bacterium
TCATTCGCTCCCGGTGAAGTACTTGCTCTCTTTACGCCGTTGCAGGAACTGCAAACCGGCCTCTACCTTCTTTATAGCGTTTTGGATGACTGGATAGTTCTCCGCTGGCTTATCGACAACGAAGCGGAAGAAAAACTTATCGTGACGGAGCAGGAAGCAAGATTGCCCGCCAGTTTGCTCGTTCTTTTCATGCCAGTAGGCATTCGAATGCCAATTGAAAAGAAGGCGCCCTTTCTTAATTGAAGTGAAAATGCGGTCGGCCTCATGTGTTGATGCAAGAAAGCCGCGAACGTCGATCGTTGCGGCTTTTCTCGGTATGCTTCTTAGGAGGGGTTGGTCAGAAGGCCGGCCCAGGTTCTCCGGGTGAGAGGTTGGGGCATCTCCGGGCCGACTGTGACGATCCTTATGCGTTCTGCGTCATTTTGCCTTTGTCCGCCGCCTGCGCGTTTCTGCGGCTTTCTTCCTTCGCTGCCGCCATCTCCTCGACTGTTTTGGTGTGCAGCCGCGCCATGCCCTGGAAACCCTCCATCGTCTTGACGCGCGCGCCGGTGGCGACCGCCTCTTCCAGACGCGCGGCCGCTTTGGGAATTTCCTCACGGTACTGCGGCAGCCACTCCGCCTGCGCCACCAGCATCTCATCGGTCATTTGCCAGATCTCTTCCGGATCGCAGACCGCACCCACCAGGGGATCATGCAGCATCGCCTGTTTCAAGAGCGTCACGTCGCCATGGACGGCCGCCTCCATGCCCATGCGCTGAACGCTCACCGAGACATTGCACGTGGCGGCGCAGGCGAGCGGCAGGTCGCCGATGTGGGCCATATGCATCCCATTGCGATCCACAAACCCCAGCGACTCGATGATGCACCCTTGCGGCAGGTTGGTGATGACGCCCGTATTGGGCACGTTGAAGTGGCCCTGGTACAACCGGCCCGTTTCCAACGCTTCGATGATGTAAGAGCCGTGCTCGTCGCTGCGCTTGTCCGCCGTGAATTTCGGGGGCTCCTGCGTCATCCAGTTGGGGAAATCGGTCTCGAACCAGTTGCGGCCTTCGGTGCAGACCCGCAGATAGCCGCCCGTCTCCCCATTGATCCACGAGGACAGATCGATCCACTTGGTGATCTCGTCCAGCCGCTTCCGATACCAGGGCACATACTCCGAGAGATGGCCGTTGCTTTCCGTGGAGTAATATCCAAACCGCTTCAGCACATCGATGCGCACTTTTTCGGTCGTTGGGTATTCCGGATGGCCCTGGAACAATGCCAGCAGCATCGGGATCAAATCGTACTCCCGCCACTTCGCCTGGAGGCACCAGGTCTGGTGATTGATGCCCGCGAAGACGAACGCGATGTCGTTGCGATGCACTTTCTCGTCGGGCCCGATCCGGCCCTCCGTTCTGGCCCAGTGCGTCACGCAGTTGGCGATCTGGTGCTGTGCGCCCTGCACCCCATGGCACAGGCCAATGGTCTTGACGCCCCCATACGCGTTGCAGGCCCAGGTGAGCATCGCCATCGGGTTCGAGTAGTTCAGGAAGGTCGCGCCCGGTTTGGCAACCTCACGAACGTCCTTGCAGAAATCGAGCAGCGCCGCAATACCGCGCTGGGCGTACATGAGGCCGCCCGCGCAGATCGTGTCGCCCACGCACTGGTCCACTCCATATTTGAGAGGAATATCGATGTCGGTCTGAAACGCTTCCAGTCCGCCCTGCCGGATCATGCAGATCACATAGTCGGCGTCCGCGATTGCGGCGCGCCGGTCGGTTGTGGCCGAGATTTTCGCGGGAAGCTGGTTTTCCGCGATATCGCGCTCGGCAAGCTGCTTCACCATATCGAGATTATGCTGGCTGAGGTCGGTAAAAGCGAACTGCATATCGCCGAATTCGGGCACCGTAAGCAGGTCGGCCATCAGGCGGCGGGTGAAGCCGATGGAACCGGCTCCGATCATAGCGACTTTAAGAGGCATCGTCCTTAAACTCCCTGAGATGTTTTTGCGCAGAGCAAAGATTGCGTTGCACGGGTATTGGATGATCTATTTGTTCAGCATATCAAACAGCGGCTGCATGGCATCTGACCAGACCGCATAGCCCTTTTTCACAAGGTGCAGTTGATCCGGTCCATACAGTTCTTTCCTCACGGTCTCTTCGGACGCGGCGAATTTCGGCCCCATATCCAGGAAACGCACTCTGTCGCCGTCGTCCAGTTTTGCGATGAGAAGGTTGATCTTGCGCACGCGCCCGGAAAAGTAACCGTTCTGCCGGGGCAGGATGCCCAGCAAGAGTAGCTTCGTTTTCGGCAGCCTTGCACGCAGTTCCTTTACAATTTCCGCGATGCCCCTGGCGATCTCTTCGTCGCTTCCCGCGTTCTGATCCCCGTAGAGATTGTTGGCGCCGATCTTGAGAACGATGAGTCTGGGACTGAGACCCTCGAACTCGCCGTGCTGGATGCGCCAGAGGACCTGCCGGGTGCGGCTGGGCTGGAGGTAATCCCATCCTCCGGACTTCCCGGATCCACTGCGGCAGACGCCTCATGCACATCGTCCAGCCATGCTTTCCCGTCTCCTTCCGCCATCAACAGCACATTGAAGAAGGCTGTCCATTCCGGCAACTTGATCTCTTTGTCAAAATGCATCCAGTCGGTATCGTTCTGGATATATTGGACCTGGAGGAACTGGTTCTGTGTATAGCCCTCGGCGAAGGCCTGAATAGCAACCTGCGCCTTCACCATGCCCGCTGATTTGATCCAGCCTGCGATCTTGAAGGTTGCTCCCGCCCCGCCCTGGATGGTTTGAAACCCCTGTCCGCTCTTACCACCCGAAACTGCTGCCTGGAATGAAGCGGGAGTCGACTTGAAGACCTCCGTATCGCGCTTGATTTCGACATCGCCGGACTTGCCGTTCCAGAATGCGGGCACTCCGCCGCCCTGTGTCATGCCGCCGTTCTTGATGACAAGCGTAAACGGCTTAATGGGGGGTGGAACCACCACGGTCGCGAACTTCACATCGTCCGGGGTGGAAGTATACGCCCTTGCGCCCGTAGGAACCATGGATACGGGCCAGCGTGTTTTCCAGAATCCGCGCCCGTTCGCTCCCCATATCAACTGGGTAGGGTCGTGCGGATTAAAGGCGATGACTTCACCGCGCGTCATGGGCAGCCCGTCATTTTGCAGGCTCCAGGTCTTGCCGTCGTCCGCGCTGATCCAGACGCCGGTGGAATCGCAGATATCTTTGTAGGGATTGGTGTTGGTGGTCAGGGCGAGTCGCTTGGGGTCGCTCGGATCCACCGTAACGTTCACGGTCCAGGTGTCATCCCACAGACGCGTCCATGCCTTGCCGTCATAGCGCCAGATGCCGGGACGATCCCCCTGGAAAGCGGCGATGACCACCCGGCCCCGTGCATCCACCGTCAGGCGACCGTTGTTGTGTGGCCCGCCAATGGGGATGAAGTGTAGCCCATCGTCGGTCTGGTAGACGTTTTTTTCTCCAGAAACATAGAAGCGCTTTGGGTTATTTGGATCGGCCGCGATCCAGGAGAGGCCGTTTGAGGTAAAGACGATCTTCCAATGGTCGCCTGCGTCCATGCTCCGATACAGCATGCCGCCGATAACGGCCCATACGACATTCGAAGCGTCCGGCAGGGCATAGATGCCGACCGGCTTGTTGTTCTGGTAGAAATCGGGCAGGTCATGTTCCTTGCCTGCGAAAACCATCCAGGTCTTGCCTCCATCCGTGGAGCGGCCGATACCGTTAAAGTTATGCGTACCGGTTGTGACATAAATATGCCCGTCGCGCGTAAAGGCCGCATCGACGCCCCCGTTCCAGGGCGCCGGCTCGTTCAGATGCCGCGTCCAGCTTATCAGGCCATCCCGACTGAGCCATACCCGGGCGGCGTCCATCGCCTGGAATAGGGAGACGCCAGGGTGATAGGGGTCGAAGCGAAAATTCTGGCTAACCCAGCCCGTAAACCCCTTCCCACGCCAGGCGTCCACGGGAAGCACGCTTTCCGGGTGAAAACAAAGGCTGTCTTTCCAAGTTCGACCACCGTCCTCTGTATTGATGATCGTGTCCGTGTTCATCGCGTAGGCAACGTTTGGGTGGTGCGGATCGATGCTGAAAACGCCCATGCCCAGGCCGGCCGGCTGGGAGTTGTCCAGAACCTGAGGCTTGTGCGCGGCCGGATCGCCTTTGCTGCCCGGACTGCCCTTCCGAACGACCGGAAACCAATGTGCGCCCCCATCCTGCGTGGCATAGGACACGCCGCCGTCGTAGGCCGAATCGGAGGTGTACATCACGTCGGGAGCGGACTCGGCGACCGCGAACGCCTTGTATCGGGCGGTTAAGTTGGGATCGGTTCCGCTATTCTGGCGAAGGCCGGTGGAGATGCTGGTCCAGTGCCGACCGGCATCCACGCTTTTATAGATGCCGCCGGGAAGGAAGGATTTGTCCGGCTTGGGCGCGTTGTCGAGGGAGGCGAAGACCGTGTTCGGAACGGTCGGATGCGCGATGATACGCTCCATGTTCCAATGCGGCAGGCCTTCGTTACGTACGCTCCAGCTTTTCCCGCCATCCTCGCTGACACGTACGCCGTGCCCATCCAGCGCGGCATAGAGGAGTCGAGAAGAGCCCGCCGCATACGCCGCCGAAACGATATTGACGCCATTTGCGCCCGCCGCGCTGGAAAAGCCCTCCCCGGTCAGGGTCGCGAGTCGTGTCCAATGCTGTCCTGCGTCCCGGCTATCCCACACCACGCCCATGGCGGACTTGTCCCACTGGATCATGTCCCAGCGCCGACTGGAGCCACCGATGGCGATCAGATGATTGGCATCGTTAGGGTCGAACAGTATTTTCTCCACGGGAGCGCTGTGGCCCAGGCCGAGCGGAGCAGGCATGCCGTTGCGTCGCTCCTGCCAGGTGCGCCCACCGTCCATGCTGACATACGGACCGCTGGCTGTGCCGGCCCACGCGATATTCGGGTCGTTGGGGTGCCACGTGAGGTCGCCGATCTCCCAACTCTTGAAGCCGGTCGTCGCCTGCCAGGAGAGGCCACCGTCCATGCTCAGGCCGACTCCAAGCATGTCACCGCTCAGGAGAATGCGCTTCGAATCATGCGGACTGATCCGCATTCCAGTGAGGGCCCCGCCGCTTCCAGGTTCATTCAGCGGCTGCCAGTCCAGGCGCCGGATAGACTGCGTGGGCTGCTTTCCCGGCACGTTATTTGCCGTTGCGGCTAGCGCAGTCGCAGTGCAGACATGGATTGCGGCGATCGTGGTGCACAAGAGGTTACGACGTAGTTTTCTTATCGGCATGAATTCCCCTGAAATCGCCGCGTTGGGATAGCGGCAGGCGATGGATCGAACGGACTATCGAGGCGACCGGCCAGGGCAA
>JBBRKX010000415.1:0-5373 GCA_038231675.1 Chthonomonadales bacterium
GTCCTGCTTTTTTCTTTAAACCGCCAGTTGCGCCGTCTGTAAGGGAACAAAATGAATCAGTGCGACATCTCCAACAGCCAAGCAGTGCGGCGGATCGGTTTCGCAACGATCGGCGACGGGAGCAACGTCAGATTCTGGTCCGGCACTCCGTTCAACATGTCGAAATCGCTCGCAAACGAAGGTCACGAGGTTGTCCATATCGGTCCCCTGAGCGCACCGATCTTGCCCCTATACAAGACTTATTCCAAACTCTGCCGCGCCTTTCGCAGACCGGGCCTCTCCCCATTCCAGGCGGGTCCAGTTGTTGCGCAGTATTCAGCAGACGCGGTGCGCAAGATCCGCGCCGTGTCGCCCGATATTGTCTTCGCACCCGCCGGATCCATCTTCGCTTGGAGTGTGCCCGACCGAGTTCCCCTCGTTTATGCGTCCGATGCGACCTTTCGGCTTATTGAGGACTATCATCCCAATTATCGAAACCTGTCACGCGCCGCCCGCAAGGCCTCGGAACGACTGGAACGCGATACAATCGCGCGCGCGAATTTAATCCTCTATCCGTCGCAATGGGCAGCTGATTCGGCCGTCCGGGATTACGGTGCTGATCCTGCACGGGTGCATGTCGTTCCTTGGGGCGCCAACCTCAAAGAAGCGCCTGCTCGTGAATCTGTGCTTGGATGCCGGAAGCCAGGTCCGTGTCGGATGCTGCTGATCGGCGTCAATTGGAAGGAGAAAGGCGCGGACATCGCGGTCGAGACTCTTGCTGAATTGAACAACAGGGGTGTAAAGGCGGAGCTCGTGATCTGCGGATGCACTCCGCCAGAGCCTGTGAGCAAGGAAGGCCTAACGATCATCCCTTACCTCGACAAAAATGATCCTGCACAGCGCAACCGGCTCGATCAGCTCTATCGCGATGCGGATTTCTTTCTGTTGCCAACCCAGGCGGACTGCTTTCCCATCGTGTTGTGCGAAGCCGCAGCTTACGGTGTGCCGAGCGTTGCACGCGCTACCGGAGGCGTCCCCTATGCTGTCCTTGGGGAAAAGACGGGCGTACTGGTGCCACCGAATGCGACGAAGGCGGACTACGCTGGCGTCATTGCGGAGATTTTTGCGAACCCGGCACGTTTGGCGCGCTTGAGGCAATCGAGCCGCGAGGCCTATGAGACCCAGCTGAATTGGCAGGCCTGGGGCAGGCGTGTCTCAGAACTGATACAAGCTCTATGATTGTCCTTAATTATCACGAATTGGTAAGGGCTTCGCCATCGAATGCGTGGTGTCTGACGCATGGAACATTCGACGCGCATCTTGCGCTTTACCGGGACAAGCTTGTCTCGCCTCACACTTTTCTGGAGAATTGCGACCATCCGAAAGCCAGCAGCAGCGGCTCAGTCCTGCTCACCTTCGACGACGGATTTCTTTCCGACTACACGCACGTCTATGCTCGTTACGCGACAACCGGTGGGATTCCAGGTTTCATGTCCTTTATCCCGGTTGATTTTGTTGGCTCGCCGGGACGTATGAGCTGGGAAATGATCGAGGAACTTGGCAGGAGCGGCGTTGCGATTGGCTCACATGGCATGGCCCACTCCGATTTGACTACGGTCTCGGATGTCGAACTCGATCGTGAGCTTACGGTTTCGAAGTCGATGCTGGAGGATCGCCTCGGTCGGCAGGTTACTCTTTTCGCCTTCCCATACGGGCGCTTTTCCCGACGGGTTTGGGAAGCGGCTCTGAAGGCCGGCTACACGCATCTCTTTACAATCCAGCTTGGGTATCATCGGGGATTCGAACCCTTTCTCTATTCCCGTCTTTGCCTGACGAACAACATGGATGAGGGCTACATGCGCCAGCACTTGCTTGACCCGGATGGCACGCGCGGCCTCGCCTGGAAAATTAGCACAAGGCTTGGACTCTATCGCCAGCTGATGCACATGCGGTATCGATAGGACTGTGCGGCCCGTGAAAAGCATTGCAACAAGAGCGTCTCATGAGATTGGAAGGCCGTTTCCTTCCGTCCCCGTACGAGCCGCGGCGGCGCAGCCGACGCGAAGCCGGAAGAGCTCCGCACTCATTCCAATCTTCGTTTTCTCGTTGGCGTTGCCGTTTTTTTTCTACATCGGCCCGACACGGATGTCTCCTTACCGGCTGGTATTGGTAGTGACCTTCGTTCCATGCATGATCGCGTGGTTATCAGGAACTCTAGGCCGAATAAGGCTGCCCGACATATTAATGCTTTTGACGGCGGCATGGGGTGCGGTTGCGTTGGTGGACGTACATGGCGATGAGGGTCTGCAATCCGCAGGCATATTCGTCATAGAGACATTCGGAGCGTTCCTGTTCGCTAGGAGATACATTCGAGATTTCTTCGGGTTCCAGCGCATGGTGAGGTCTCTTGCGCTTATGGTTATTCTTCTCCTGCCATTCGCGGTCTACGAGAATGTTGCTGGCTCGCCGATCTTGATTGAATTGTTCGGTAAGATATTGCCCGTCTATCCTATCATTGGCAGTGAACTAAGACTCGGGCTTAGACGAGCTCAGGGCACCTTCGAATATTCCATTCTGTTTGGTGTCGTTTGTTCAGGCGCGTTCGCCTTGAGCTTTTATGTAAATGGTGCTCCCAAGCGCCGGACCGGGCTACTAAGCTCAGGCCTTGTAGGAATGGCTGTCGTTTCCTCCCTTTCCTCGGGCCCCCTCCTGTCGCTTGTTGTCCAGGTCTTGTTGATCATTTGGGACAAGGTCACGGCGCGCGTGACGCGGCGTTGGGGGATATTGGCTGCAATTGTAATCATCGCCTATATTGCGGTGGATTTGACCTCCAATCGCACCCCTTTCGATGTCTTTATTTCATACCTGACGTTCAACGCGGACACTTCCTACATGCGCGTGCACATCTGGAACTACGGGACGGAATCAGTGATGCAGCACCCGATCTTTGGAACTGGCTTGAATGAATGGGAACATCCTTCGTGGATGGGAGGCAGCATCGATAATTTCTGGTTGGACACTGCCGTTCAATACGGCATCCCTGGCCTTTTGTTTGTGGCCGGCGGTTTTCTTTCGGTTTGCTTTGGTTTGGGACGGCTGAGAAATCTCTCGTTCGACGCGGCCCAATGCCGAAAGGGTCTTATTATCACGATTTGTGGATTGGCGTTCGCCATCTGCACGGTCCACGTGTGGGATGCTCCTTACGTCTTGATCATCTTCCTGCTCGGCAGCGGCATGTGGATGTTTGACCCCCCGCAATGAGGGCGCTCTCGCCCCGTCCGCCGCGCAAACACTGCATCCCGCGCGGCCGGATAAATTACAGCTAAGGTCTGTGTGTCCACAAGATCCTTCCCTTGCGGACCATTGGTATTGCTGGTCGTGGCGTTTCTTTCCTCTGCATGTACCAGGTGTTTGCGCCGTTATTGTAGATATGCGGGAACTGGTCTTTGATCTGCACGACTGAGGCCATGGCTCCGGGCTTCAGGTGGTCGTGTATCTCAATCACCAGGGTTCCAATGCGATCGACCCACGAGGCGTTCTCGAACACTTCTTTTTCAGCCCCTTCGATATCCATCTTCAGCAGATCGATGCTGTCTAGCTGGTAGGTCTGCATCACCTCCTCCAGCGTCATTCCGCGCGTCTTGCCGTCGGCGGATACTTCCGTTTGGAACGCCCATTCGCCTTTGCCTGGATTGAATAGGTTAAGCATTATCGGCTCCTTCCACAGGGCTGCAAGCACGGGCGTGATCTGCGGATAGGGTTGCGCGTTCTTTAGCAGCAGGGCGTAGTTCGATGGCTCAGGCTCAATGGCAATGATGCGAGCCTTGGGCCAGCGGTTAGCGAAGTATACCGAGGTCAGGCCTATGTTCGCGCCAGCGTCTACAATCGTCTCGGGCTCAGTGGGGGGGGCCAGCAGGTATTCCTGGCGCTGGAATATGTCCCGGTACACCCGGTGGTCGGACGTGCCGATTCTCAAGGTGACTGGATACTTTATCCCCGGTGTGTCGACTTGAACCGCTTTCTGTTTTCCAGTCAGGCGTGCCGTTGTGATAGCGACCACTCCGCCAATACCGAACTCGTCATGATAGAAACGCAGACCGTCCAAAATGCTCATTGTTCATTCCCAAAAAAGGGTTTATCTGTTCTCGCCTCGAGGGCAAAGCGCAGCAAGGCAAAACGCCCCTCGCGTGTCGTATGGCCTACAGTAACGAGCAATCGCCGCACGCGACAGTATTTTCGTGCCAGATATTGATTCTTGCTTGCCACCGATCTCCGGGCAATTCGTCCTCTCAGACCCAGTCGAGCCCAACCTGCGCGCCCAGATTGGTGCTGGCCGCCCTGTACGTCTCTATGGTGGAAAAAACCGCGTCTGGAGCTGCTTCGGCAGGGCCGGGCAAGGGGGGACGCCGCTCGCATGACGGCCGGCCAGCGGCCTCCAGAGGCTTGGATAAGGAATTTGCGCCGACCGAGATCAGACGCAGTTGCGTAGTTTTGGAATCAGCCCTAGCCATTGACCCGCGTCCCGTGGCATGAATGCTCGAGCGCGATCGGCTTCGCGTGCGGCCAATTGCATCACTCAGTAGATACTGAACTTGGCAATTTGAGCCCGCTTTTGGCGTGGTCATTGGAAGGCGGCACGCATGCGACGGCGTGAATTCATTGGATCCATTGGTGCGGTGTCCATGTTGCCGCCTGCCGTATGGTCGCAACAAGTATCGTACGACGTTTCAGGTTCCACCCCTGCTGGCACTATTCCGCTGAAATACAACGACGCTCGGTTTAGCGGTAATGCTGCCTCGAGCGCAGTAACGATTACGGCCGGCGGAGCGCTAAGTAACAAAAGCATCACCGAGACGGGAAGTATCGCATCGATTGTGATGGGTGACGGTGGGATAATCCAAACCTGTCGGGTCAATTCTCGAGAGTGCGTCCGTATTAGCGGTAGCGGCTCGTTCCTGATCGACAATTGCTACCTGGAGGCACTTGGCGTTGGGGAAGACCACGCCGACGGCATCCAAGCTTATTCGCCGGGAAGCCGGGGAGTGCTTAGGGTGTCCAATACTGCGATTGTCACGCACAGCGTGGCGGCAAATGTGGGTCTGTTCATTGCGGATAACTGGACCGGGACGTTAGACCTGGAAAACGTCGCCTTCATCGGAGGCGGCGTCAACTATGGTCTCCGCGTTCACCCTGATACTGGTGGCGACAACATCATCAAGTTGAAGAACGTGTTCTTCGTTCCCCCATTCCGATACGCGCCATATCTTTTTGGAGATTACGGCCGCCACAAGAATTTCATCCAACTCTGGGACAATGTGCGCAAGGCAACGATCGTGGATGGCGTACTGATACCGGGCTTGGTCTTTCCCAAACCGTTTTGAGGCGCAGTGACAA
>JBBRKX010000416.1:0-5367 GCA_038231675.1 Chthonomonadales bacterium
ATGTACAGGACGAGGGTGAACACGGCAAGCAAATGTCTCGGTCGCCTTGGGATGCGGCACACCCGCAGAGCCCACAGCGTGAGAGCCGTCAGGATCCCGACATGGACCCCTGCCGTGGCGAGAATGTGGATTGTGCTGGTTCGCTCGAAGGCGTTGCTAACCTCCGGTGGAACTGCGGACCGATCCCCCAGGAGTATGGCGTCTAATACCCCGGCCTGCGTGGGAGACAGCAGGGAGCGGGAAGGATGCAGAAGCAGCCGGCGAACAGCGTAGGCAAACTTCGCGATTGGGTTCGTTCCGGAAAAGGCTGCGTGTTCCAGCCGCCAACTGGAAAGCTCGTCTGCGGAAAGAGTCGCGAAGGTTCCGGACCGCGCCAGAAACGCTTTGTAATCGAATCCGCCCGGATTTCGAATCCCATCCGGACGCTTCAGAAGTCCATGCACAAAGAGGGAATCGCCATATGCCGGGAGCGGGCTGCTCACCGTCTCCTGGTCTCCGGACCCGGCCGGGCGCATCGGCACCTGCACGCGCACGTTTCCCGATACGGTGGAAAAAACTTCAGGGTCGGAGGAAGACGAGACCGAATTCGCATCGAGGGTAAAGCGGGCAAAGACGATTTGCGAGGTCTTCGCATCGGTGATGACATCGACATCCGAACGTACGACCCCACGTAGGGTGATGACGGCAGGCGTGTACCGGGAAACGTCGTCTGCGGGCGCCGCAGCATAGGAGCCCCACCGTACGAAGCCGATCAGGAAAAACCCGAGGAGAAGCGCCATGTCTCGCCAGAAAGCCCTGCGCGTCAGGCAAACGAAGATTGCAATGACGATCAGGCCGGGGACGGCTACCAGAGCAAGAAACGGGCAGAACTGCGCCGCAAGGATGCCGGCTGCCGTTGCCATCGTGATCGCAATCAGCGGGCGAGAGCGCATGCCGTCTCCTTGCTAGGCTGAACATAGGGTCCGATTTACGACGGGCGGATTGGGTCGCTCTCCGTCTCCCATCGGCTCAGGGAGACAGCCGGCAAATCGGACACAACGCGGAGTCCGTCTTGTGCAACGCGCTGCACCGTAGACAGACACGCCACCCCCGCTCGAGTCGCCAATGACGCAGTTTTGCGTCCAGTGTCATCCGCGACGCGATGGCCGTCCGCGCCCGGTCGTCGGCGATGGAGATGAGGGACTGCAGACGACCACGCAATTCCGCTTTTTCGGCCGGCTCCAGCAGCACCGCCGCAAGGTCCTCCGGAGCAGGAGAGTCAGGTTCCGGCTTTTCCTCGATCGTCTCCATCGGCCGCACCCGGAAATGAATATCCTTGATCACGGAGGCGCCGATCAAGCGGTTCAGCCGGCCCAGCAAATCCTTCTTGTGCAGCATGAGCTCATGCGACCACACAGAGCTTTTCGTGGCTACAAAGAGCACCCCATCGCGCACCTCTTCCGCTCGCGTCGCCTTTGCCCCAAGCGCGCCCACCGCCCGAGTCCAGTAAGCAAGCGCGAGACTCTCCTGAACCTGGCTGGAGCTCTTCATGCGCGCGATCGCTCCGGAAAGCGGATTGGAAAGCGGGTTGCCGCCACGCACGGGAGAGGGACTCTCGCTAGCCACCGACTCTGCCCAATTCGGCGGCAGGTTCGACTTCGACTTTCCGTCGGGCCGCCGGTAATTCGGGTACGGGCTGGGCGTGTTCCTGGCCTCGCTCTTCGTTCTTGACGGAGGCGGGGGGCTGCTCGACGGCGGCTGGGTTGGATCGGGGTTTTGCTTTGACATCGGGCGATACTGTCCCGCTCACGACATGGAACGTCGTGGCCTCTTCCAGAACCTCCCTGGGAAACGAGCGGAGGTTGGTGCAAGTAATGAACGTCTGGCAGCGACGCTGAACCCAGCGGAGCAGATGCTTGCGGCGGGCATCGTCCAGGTCGCTCATAACGTCGTCCAGCAGCATGACCGGCGGTTCGCCGACGTACTCCTCGATCAACTGGAACTCCGCCAGCTTCAGCGCGAGCGCCGCCGTGCGCTGCTGTCCCTGAGAGCCATAGATGCGGGCTTCCGCGCCGTTGATGGCGAAGCACAGGTCGTCTCGCTGGGGGCCCACCAGAGTGGTGCCCCGCCGTGCTTCGTCAAAGGCGACCCGCTCCAGCTGCGCACGAAAACTATTCGCGATCGCATCCGTTTCTCCCTCTGTCGGGCTGCGCCGTTCGGGCGTCGGATGGGTTGGAGCCTCTTCCGACTGCAGGGCGTCCGTCTCCACGCTCGCGACGTACTGGTCCTCACGAGACATTTCGCGCACCATCGATTCCGGCAAAGGAAAGCTCGGGGCATAACGCACCTCGAGACCCTCTTTGCCATCGGTAAGCTCGCGATGGATCTGATCGGCCAGCGGCTTCAGTCGGTCGATGTAAAATCGGCGCTTCTCCAGAATGGGAGAGCCATGCAGCACGAGCTGCTCGTTCCAGGCATCGAGACCGCTATCGGCGGGCGGGCGAGGTCTATCGCGCAGGTCCCGCAATAGCCGGTTCCGTTGTTCCACGATCCGTTTGTAGTGCCCCAGATCGTAAACGTAGCGCGGGCTGATCTGCGAGATTTCCACGTTCAGATAGTGCCGGCGCACGGAGGGATCTCCGTTGATAATGCCCAGATCGATCGATCCGAAAAAAACCGCGTTGAACTGTCCCAGCAGATCGATGACGCGCGGGCGCTTCATGCCGTTGATCCGGACCGCTTTCTTATCGCCCTGAAAAACGGAAACTTGAAGCTCGACCTCTCCTTCGCGGTCACGGTCGACTTCCGCGGTCACATGCGCGATTTCGGTGTCGCGTAGGATAAGCTCCGATTCACGGCCGGCCCGGAGGGAACGCGATGTCGCCAGCAAGGAAACGGCTTCGAGCACATTGCTCTTCCCCTGCGCATTGGACCCATACAAAATATTCAGTCCGGCTCCAGGTTTAAGCTGAAGTTCCCGATAATTTCGAAAGCAGGAAAGATTTAGGCTCCGGACCCGCATGGCGAGCGATGCTCCCTCTTCAAACCGTAGGTGGAAATCGGATCCCTGTTTCTTTCCGGAACATTTTCCGCATCAGAATATTGTCTCGATATCCGTGTTCAACACTATACCCTTTTGGACGAATCATGGAAGGGAAGAATTTCGATAAAGCGATGTCTTCCGGACTCTCTTTTAGCACTCAGAAGTTTTCCCCCAGATCTTGGGGGAAAACCCTATCAGACTAGGAATCTTTTTCTGTAAGATATATAGAATCTAAGTAATGCTTATTATTATCTGGTGAAGTCTGGGGGAAAACTCCGATTCTCAACTGTTATGTATCAATGAATCACCGTGGTAAATGCGTAAGAATCAAATGAACTCACGTTGTTGGCAACTTGGAAGACACGAATCAACCAGACATCTGACCCAAAACGTCCGGATAAATACTTTCAACAACGCCCCAAATCTTGGGGGAAAACTTGGGGGAAAACTGCCCATCTTTCCCCCAAGATTTCCACTCTCCCCCATCTTTCCCCCAGTTTCCCCCAAGATTCCGGAGTTTTCCACCAGGTTGGTGGAAAACTTTTACTGATTCCATCCGATTCTGCCTTAAAGTACAGGTTTTAAGCAATAACTTAGACAAATCAGCGATCAAATTCCCTTGTTGGGGATGGATCTGAATGGAATGACAACGTGCCTCAGACAGCAAAAAAGGCGGGTTTCCCCGCCCTTAGTGCAGTAGTGCACGACTGATTTCGGCCACGATATCCTGTAGTTCCGGATCTATGTCCAGGATCGATTTTAGCTTTTGACACGCATAAACGATGGTGGTGTGATCCCGTCCTCCGAAGACTCCTCCAATGATCCGCATGTTGGTTTCCGGCAGATGTTCGCGGCACAGATAGATGGCGACCTGCCTGGCGAGCGAGATATCCTTGTTCCTGCTGGAGCCCTTGAGCACCTCTGCGGTGGTTCCGAACTTCACCGCGACCGCTTCCGCGATGTCGTCCACGGAGAGTTTTCGGATCCGAATCGGCTTATCGATGAAGTATTCGCTCAACACATTCTGGGCGAGTTCGGCGCTCATCGGGGCGTTCATAACGGAGGAGTAGGCGATTAATCGCGTCAGTGCGCCCTCGAGTGCGCGCATGTTGGACTGGATCGCGTCCGCGATATATGTGAGCACATCGTCGGATACCTGAGCGCCCTCGCGTTCCCTGCACTTCTGTAAAAAGGCGATCCGCGTTTCCAATTCGGGGGGGCCGATGTCGGCGATCAGACCGCTTTGAAACCGTGAGCGCAGGCGCTCATCCATGGTGTTCAATTCACGCGGGCTGCGATCGCTCGCGAGGACGACCTGTCGCCCGCTCTGATAGAGCGTATTGAATGTATGGAAGAACTCCTCTTTCGTATGCTCTTTACCGGCGATAAACTGGATGTCGTCCACGATCCAGACATCCACTTCGCGGTACTGTCTCCGGAAATCCTCGGTCGCATGCTCCTTCACGGCCGTAATGTAGTGCTGTGCGAAGTACTCTCCGGAAACGTAGGCGACGCGCAATTGCGGCGAAGAAATCTTCAGACCGTGCGCGATGCCTTGCAGCAGGTGGGTTTTCCCCAACCCCGGCCCTCCATAAAGAAAGAGCGGATTGTAGACCGTTCCGGGGCGCGCGGCTACGCTCATGGCGCTCGCATGCGCAAGTCGGTTTGAGCGACCCACCAGGAAGTTCTCGAACTGATAGCGCTCACTGAGAGGAAGACTGGGCAGTGCGGCCGGCTCCATCTTACGTGGGATCTCGGCCTTTCGGGAAGCGCTTCGGGAGCTGCCGGAAGCGCCGCGCTTTTCCCGAGGAGGAGGCTCGGCCGCAGGGGCGGGCACTATTTCGGCGGGTGGCGGGCTCTCGTCCTCTGCGGCATCCAGAGGAAGCGTCGGCTGGAGGTTGGCTTCCCGAGCCGCCAATCGGCTCTCCGAGCGGCGAGTGGCGGCCACCTCGGCGGTGCGCTGCTGTTCGCGTGTCAAGAGCACGAATTTGACCTGGAGGCCCGTGGTGTCGAGGTGGAACTCGAGCGCGCTTCGAATGGCGTTGAGCGCCTTCTTTTCCAGCCACTCGCGAGCGAAGGGGCTGATAACGCCAAGCGTCACTTCATCCCCGATGTAGCTGATCGGTTGCGTCGGACGAATATAACCTTCCAGCGTCGGCTTACTTACTTTGCTGGAAAGCAGGTGCAGGCACAGGTCCCAGACGCGGCGAAGCGTGGCGGAGCGATCACTGTTCTCCGATTCGAGTTGTTCGCTCACCTTGCCTCCAGCACGCGTCCGTTTGCCTGCCGCGTTACGTTGGCAGGGTACGGCTTCTCATTAGGCGCACATACATTCTCGGTACCCC
>JBBRKX010000417.1:0-5361 GCA_038231675.1 Chthonomonadales bacterium
GATTGTTCAGTTACTCCGGGTGTCAACCCGCCGCAGGCGGGAAAAGTACTTTTGGTGAGGCCAGCCAGAGAGTGTTGTACGGCTAGTTTCGCTGCGCACTGCGTTACAACGATCCCTTGCGGTGAATGTGGGCCAAACCATGCCTTGCCATTTGAAAGAGAATATCCTGGGAGGTCGTGCCATGAGTTGGACATGGAACGTAATTCTTTCCTTTAGCAATGAAGAGATGTGGGAGGAAGGCGTCGAGGACGTGCTGGAATCCTGTTCTGCCCTCGATAATATCAATGAATGGCTCGAAGCAGACAAAGTGCATAACTATGGTCCTCTGACCGATCTGGCCCCTTGTGCGGCAGGGAACGGATCAGGGATGAGCGCCAATATCTATGGCGGCGGGTTTAAGCATTTTGACATGGAAGCATTTACCAAGGTGGTGGCACGTCAGCAGTGGCATGACCGGGCAAGTGTTCAACTGTTCATCCAGGGCGAGGATGCCGGCAAGTTCACCTTGATGGAACTTGCTGCAGAAGCACTGAAACCGGAGTAGATGAGTAAAACCGGCGGTTAAGCGCCACGGCTGACTTGAGCACCATAAGATTTCAACAACAGGATTGTGACAGCAACAATATCTTAAATGACGCTGCCTCGTTGGCGGATCGGATGATTCGTTTCGGTCAGCAACCATTATGCTCGTTCCTTGACACAGGCTTAACAGGTCATATTTCAAATACGAGAGACTTCATCCGCCCAAAATGGTCAAACGGCCGTAAGAGGAGACAATACCCATGTTGAAAACTGCGTTCACGAAAGTATTGCTTGGGTCCGCGCTTTGTATCCTGCTTCCTGGCTGCGCACCAGTGGCACTGGCGAGCACCGTGCATCAGATCAAGGTGCTGCCCGACAAAGTGGCGGACGCTTCCTCGCTTAAGTCGATTGTAGAAAGCGTGACACGCGGCGCAAAGACCAATGATGAAAAGGCGATCGCACTCTATAATTTCGATGTGCTCTGCAATTATCATCGCGCCTACCCGTCCGAGCCGAGCGGCGTCGAGGCGCTGAAGCAGTTCAACGTCTACGGCTGGAGTTTGTGCGGCGGCCTGCACTCCGGGCTGGGGGCGCTCTACCGCGCCATGGGCTGGGAATGGCGCTTTGTGGGCTGGAGTAATCCCGGACATACGACGATCGAAGCGAAGTACGACGGGCAGTGGCACTATCTGGATACGTTTTTGAAGTTCTATGTCTGGAAGAAAGATCCCCGGGCGCCGGGCGGACGCACGATCGCCGGCCAGGAAGACATCAAGAAGAACCCCGCGCTGGTCAAAGACCTGGTGTTCGACAAATCGCGCAAAGTCTACTACGCAAAGGACAATCGGTTCGAGATCATCAACGGCAAAGCCAACTGGCTTGCGCCCGCGCTTCTGGTTTGTGGGGATGACGCTTCCGGAGTGCTGACCGGCGTCAAAAGCAACAGCCTCGCGGGCAGCCCCACTTCATGGGAGGGAATCAATTTCGATGGCCCTTACTCCACCGATGTAAACCTTGGGCCAGGCTATTCCCTGACCTTAAACTGGAGCGCACAGCCCAACTCTTTCTGGTGGAATGGCGGCAAAGAAGCCCCGTCGCATACGTGTGGGGACAAAGACTATCGCAATAGCCCCGTGCTCGGGCCGATCATGGAGCCTTATATCGCGGTGGGCGGCGGCACGCGCAGCTATGCCAATGGAACGCTGATGTTTGCCCCCGACCTTGCACATTCCGCTTTTCTTGCCGGCCTGGAGAGCAAGGAAAACGTGAAATGGGAGCCAGGTCGATTGACGCCCGTAAATGCCGGTCAGCCCGCCTCCATCACGGTTCGCCTGCAATCCCCCTATGTCATGACCCAGGCGAAGGGGTTGGCTACGGGCGCCGATGCGGTGAAAATCTCTACGGACTCCGGTAAAACCTGGAAAGATATCCAGATCAAGGACTTTTCGACCGAGGTCGGCGGGCAGTACGATGCCCTGGTGAAAATCTCTTTCCGTGCCGCATTGACGGCTTTGAAACTGGAAGCGACCGTGCAGCACAATCGCGCCGCCGCTCCGTACCTGTCGCCCGGCAGGAACAAAGTGACCGTTACCGCCGAGGATGGAAAAGCATTAGGCGATAACCGCCTTGTGGTGACGTACGCCTATGAGACAGGTTACCGCTCCAAATCTTATGAGCAGATTTCCGAACAGGACGGAACGATCGGTCAGGCCATTTCCGCGACATGGACCACCACGCCGACCGTGGTGCAGAAAGTGTTTTCGGCAAAAGACCTGCCGGCCACTCTGACGATCGATGTGCCGACACCGAAAGGGAAGTATCCGGTCTATCCGCGCATGCTCTTTATGCGGCGCGAAATTGTTTCGGAGGGCGCTAAGCCGCTTGCTTTGCCGGAGGGCGCGGTTGTTCCGCACACGAGGCCTACGGACGAGCTTAAAGAGCTGCCCGATCCTTTTTTAATCGGCGATGCTCTGCCGCCGGTCAAAGTTGCGCGCCCTCTTCAGACCCGAAAAATTCTCTTGAACGCCAGCCATGTCATCAGTATGAAGGGCGATATTGCCGGATTGAACCAGGAATTGCGTTGGTATAAAGACAATCACGATGCGTGGGTACTGATGGTGGGAGGCGAGATCAAAGATTTGCCACAGCCCCGCGATATCGCCGAAGCGCGCCTGGTGCTGCCCGTAAACTTCGGGCATGAAAAAGCGCCGTCCCGATTGGACATTGTGCCGCTCATGGAAAGCTACGATCCGCAAAAGGCCTATAATTTCAAAGGATTTGGCGAAGCCATTGGAACCGTCACAATCGACCAACAGCCCGCCGGCATCGCCGCGTATTCTCCCCCGAAAGAGTTTCGTGCGGATATTACGCGTTACATTAAGACGCTGGCTGCGGGGGAAGCAAAGTTCCAGGGCTGCGCCGTGCGGGTGGTTCCGGATCGCAGCATAGATGACGGCTGGACCGTCAAAACACAGTTCGCAAAAGACGCGCCGATCTACATTGAGATCGATGTGTATGCGGACAAACCGGGAGCGAAGTGATGGCAGGCAGAGCCGCTTCGAACGTTAGAGCAGGTGGAGGCGTCTGGCGCATGCAGTCAGGATCTCGCGCTCCCAGGGCGGGCGTTCGGGGCTATGCGGATGCGTCCTGTCGGTGGGAATGACGCCCAGCAGATTCAGGAAGATGGCGGCGGAATGCTTGTATGCGGGGACCGGATCACGAAAGGCGATATTGCCCAGCAGTTGAAGCGCGTCCGCCACGGCAAAGTATCCCGTGTCCTCAGCCTGCCATAGCCGGTCGCGCTCCGCGAACTTACGGGGCGAGAAGGCGGCCAGGCCGAGCAGGTAGTCGCTGCCATATTCGATCATATCGATCCCCAGATCGTTTCCGGTGAAGATCTGAAAGTCCGGCCGAACGCGGTCTCGAAGGGCAAGCCTTTCGAGTTCAAGGACGCGGTCGAGACTGGAGTGCTTCATCCCTTTGATCTGCGAGATGCCCATAATGCCTTCCGCCACTTCGGCGGTCCAGATCTCCCCATTGGGCGCGAACATCCTGCCCAGTTCGAACGCGTAGGCAGTTGGAACGCCGGCCACCGCGCGGGCATACGTGTCCACTACCGCGCGGGCAGGCTGGTGGTGCGTACGGGAAGTCTGAAAAAGGATGGGAGTGCCGCCATGGGCGGCGATCCGGGCGACTTCCCGACGGTATAAATCCACTACGTCGCCGGCCTGCCCCTCGATATATGCGCCCGCCACAAAAGGCGCACCTTTCAACGTGGTTTGGGTCAGCTGCAGAACACGCTCTTTCTCGCTGTCGGTCAAGAGGTTCACGTAGCCTGTGTCCATATTGACGGCGGGAGTCAGCCCGGCCTCAACCGTTTCCAGCAGACAGGCTACGAAGGCGTCCTCTGCTATGCCGCCATCCGCCTCGAAAGGCAGCAGCATGGCGGCCATCCCCTGTATTGTCCGGCCGGGCTTTCGTAGCGCATGGACTTCCGTCAAGTTCATTCTTCGATGCTCCCTTAACGCGGCAATTCCGGCAGGTCCACCCAGCAGCGCTTTCGCCACGAATCGATGCCCGCTTCCGCAAGCTGGACGCCCTTCGCTCCTTCGCGGAGATCGTAAGGAAACGGCGAGTCCGTTACGACGTGTTTGAGGAACAGCTCCCACTGCTGTTTAAAGCCGTTGTCGAAATTCTGGTTGGTGGGCACGGACATCCAGCCGTCGTAGAAATTGATCGTGCTGTCCTGGTCGGGGTTCCAGACCGGGCGCGGCGTGCCCGCATAGGGCTGCATCACGCAGTTACGCAGCCCCGCCACCGCACTGCCATGCGTGCCGTCGACCTGCAAGGTGAGCAGATCGTCGCGGCGGACACGGACGGTCCACGAACTATTGAAGTGTGCGATCACGCCTCCTTCTAGTTGGAAGGTGGCGTATGCGCTGTCGTCGGCGGTGCAGACATAGGATTGGCCCGCCTCGTCGCGGCGCTCCGGGACATGCGTCGCGCCGAGGCACGACACGCTTTTTACCATGCCGAACAGGTTGTCCAGCACATACCGCCAGTGGCAGAGCATGTCCGCGATGATGCCCCCGCCCTCTTCTTTACGGTAGTTCCAGGACGGTCGCTGCGCCGGAATTTGGTCCTCACCGGTGAAGACCCAGTATCCGAACTCGCCGCGCACGGAGAGAATACGGCCGAAGAAACCGCTGTCGATGAGCCACTTCAGTTTGAGCAGGCCCGGCAGGAAGAGCTTGTCCTGCACCACGCCGTGCTTGACGCCCGCTTTCTTCGCCGATAGGTAGAGCCCGTACGCTTCTTCCACGCTGATCCCGGTGGGCTTTTCGCAATATACATGCTTGCCTGCCGTGATAGCCTTTTGCACAGCGGGCCCGCGCAGTTGCGTAAGCTGGGCATCGAAGTAGATTGAATTGTTTGGATCGGCAAGCTCCGCGTCGAGATCGGTGGTCCAGCGCACTCCGCCCGCCTGCTCTGCCAGCGCGGCCAGCTTCGCCGCGTTGCGGCCGACAAGCACCGGCGCCGGCAGGATCGTCGCGCCGTCGTTCAGTTTGACGCCGCCCTGGTTACGTATCGCCACGAGCGAGCGCATCAGATGCTGGTTGGTTCCCATTCGGCCGGTCACGCCGTTCATGATCACGCCGAGCGTATGGACTTTATTTTGTGGTTGTGTCGTTGTCATCGTACTCTCTGATCGCTTCGCCGCCCTACTCCTGAGCCTGTATATCCCGCCGCTTGCCGGTATGCTGCGGATGCGCGCCCGTCGGCAGCGGCGGCGCATCCTGCCCCGCAACGGGAAGGGTGCCGTCGAGCTCCTGCCGCCAA